>CAZVRB010000036.1:0-31959 GCA_964629365.1 uncultured Leptospiraceae bacterium | reverse complement strand
CATTTAAACGTGGGCAGGACGGAGTGCTTTACCGATTTCATCAAGCGAATGCACATGGCCATGAACAACGGGGATCCTGATTATTATTCTATACCTGATAAAAAAATGACCATCTGGGATTACCTTGAGATTTATTCGGGGGAGGATTCAAATTTTGATGGCAGGTATGATGAATTTGAGCCCTATGTTGATACTTATTTTCAAACGGCAAACATCTTCGCCCGAACCTGGGAAAAAGAGGGATATCGGCTTGGTTCAAATGAATATAAAAGGATTCAGAAGGACATAAAAGATCACCTTGAAAAGACATTGCCAGACAAATACACCTACGAAGTGACAGGCGAGCCCACCCTCATAGTTCGCATGGCTCATTACATAGTTGTTGGCCAGATTATGAGCCTGGTGCTTTGTGTTATCGTTGTCAGCATGATTGTTTTTTTATTGTTTAAAAACTGGAAGGCAGGTGTTGTTGCACTCATTCCCATGGGTACAGCGGTAATAATTAATTTTGGTATTATGGGATGGTTCGGGGTTCCACTTGATCTGGCAACCGCCATTATCGCATCAATGGTAATTGGTATTGGGGTGGACGACACTATACATTTCCTGAATTCATACCGGCACCTGCGGAATAAGGATTATTCGGTGGACGACACTATTGCCGGTACACTGGCAGTTTCGGGTAAAGCCATTATATTTACATCGATGGCGTTAATTTTTGGATTCTCAGTGCTGGCCACGTCTAACTTCAAGCCAATTATACTCTTTAGCATCCTTGTGGCCATCAGTATGATAGCAACTACACTTGGAGCGCTTGTAGTATTGCCGGCAACGATAAAACTAACCGGCATATCACTGCAGGAATCGGAATCTAAGTCCAGGTTCTGGGACTATTTTTACATTGGTAGATTCTTTGACCTGGACAGGGAAAAAATCTAAGCAAGTTTTTTATAAACAGGAGGAGTTTATTATGAAAACAAAAACATGTATTACACTGCTGCTTGTATTTTTTGCGGCACAACCCCTGTTCGCGTTAACAGGAAGAGAAATAATGGATAAAAGTGATGCGCTTAAAGAACCTGATACCGCAAAGACAAAGGTAACAATGCATATCAAGAAAGGCGGTAGAACCATGGAAAAAGAGTTTATCGCCATCGCTAAAAAGGTTAATGGAAATGAGCAGGTGTTAATTTCATTTACCAAACCGACCCGGATAAAACTGCTCACCCATACATACAAGAACAGGGATGATGATCAGTGGTTGCGTCTTTCCTCTGGCAGGGTAAAAAGAATTGCGGCGGCAGATAAGGATAAGCCGTTTGTAAATTCTCATTTCTATTATGAGGATTTATCTTCAAGGAATATTGATGATTATACGTACAAAAACCTTGGAGATGAAAAGGTTGCAGGGGCTGATTGCTACAAGGTGGAAGCGGTTAGTAAAAAGGGAAACAAGGTCTATGACAAGTCGATTATATATGTTCGCAAATCTGATTATTTCGTAATAAAGCTGGATTTGTATCGGGATGGAAAGCTGCACAAGGTGCTGGAAAATAAAGAAATTAAAACTATCAATGGGATTATTACTCCATTGCGTGTTGTAATGAAGAGTGCTGAAGGATATGGTGAAACGGAATTGAAGGTGGAAAAAGTCGTGTATAATACCCCTGTCAGCAATTCACAACTCGCCAAGGAATCTCTTCGATAAATTAGAGTTGCATGCCAAACCTGGGAGAACAGTGAATTTCTCCCAGGTTAAAATAAAATTGTTTCGTATCCGCCTTTTTTAACTTCACGTAAAAAATCTTTTTGCCAGTTCTGGCCGAGAAATTGCTCAGCGCAATATACAACAAGGGATTTTCCCTTTACGGAAACTGTACCATCAACCCTTGTCAGTCCCTGTACGCAACTGGGACACGTGGTAAGCACGGTAATGTTGTGATCACCTGGCTCTGTTGCCAGTATGTTCTCTTTCTTTCTCTCCCGGAGGGTGTTGGCAATGTCAGGTGTGGATAGCGCAAGGGTTCCCCCTTCACCACAACAGTTAGGAATACAGGTGGGGTTGTTGTTAAATATAGAATGAAATGTATTTTCATATCCACTGTGTTTAAGTGGTGAATGGCATGGTTCATGGTAAAGAAGAGAAATGCTGTTAATATCACTTCGGTAAAGATTATTATGTGCTATATATTCATTGACATCATATAGTGCGGCATCCTGGAAAACATTTTCAAGTTCATACTTGCTAAGCATCTCGTAACAGGTGCCGCAGGTAAGGATTATTCCATCAATATCCATGTAAGAGATAATATCAGCCATCCTGTGAAAAATGACCCTGTTCTCATTAATTTTTATTTCGGCATCTGATATTTTACCATTTGCCTGCATAGGGTAGCCGCAGCAAAGATATTCAGGAGGTATAACTACCCGAATTCCCGCATTGTAAAGAAGGGCAACAGTTGCGATGCTGATCTCTGGAAACATCCTTTCGGAACCACAGCCGGGGAAATATATTACACTTTTCTCTACTTCAATACCAGGTTTTTGAAATGTGATGAAAGCAGTGCGCTTGCTCAAGCCCAGTCTTTCCCTGAGGGACCTGGCGCCTGATACAGGAAATTTACCCTTGAGATACCCTGCAATCAGTGGCACAATCCTCGAGGTAAGTGCTGAAACTGGCCGATTTACATAATATCCCATCCTTTGCGCCCTGTAACCAAGTTTGAGGATCAGGATTCTGAACAGCTTGTTCATGTAATACCCTTTCTGCCTGAGGTAAAAGAGTGTAAAGGTAGTTACCGGCTTGAATCTGGATTTCTTTCGATGTACCAGGAGTGCCCGTGCTTCAAGGGTGATTTCCCCGAAATCAATATTTACAGGGCAGGGAACCTGGCAATTATGACAGATTGTACAATGATCAGTAATCTCCCTCAGTTTTTTAAAATTACGAAAACTCAGCGTATTGGAAGTCTGTATGTCATATAAAACAGCTTCCATGATAAGTGCAGTACCTAGAATTTTATTCCGCGGATTGAAGAACATTGTACCACCGGGATAATGTGTATTACATACTCCCTTGCATTTCCCGCAGCGAACACATGAAGCGATTGATGTTGAGAGTTTTTCCAGGTCTGTAGCTTTTAATATGAAGGCTTCAAGTTCAAGAAGGTTAAATGATGGTGTATAGATATTATCGAGATTCAAATGGTTGCTCAGTTTTCCCGGGTTGAATATGTTATCAGGATCAGCCAGCTTCTTATAAGCAGCATAGCTGTTAAGTGTTTGCTGGTCAATGAATCTGAGTTTGGTCAGTCCTATGCCATGTTCACCAGATATGACCCCTCCCAGTTCCACAACTTTCTCCATGATGATGCCTGCGGTACTATCAGCTTCACGCATCATGGCGTAATCATTTGAATGCACTGGTATATTTACGTGCACGTTCCCGTCTCCAGCATGCATATGTGTGGCAATTATTATACGCCTGTTTTCCTGGGCGCGCACCAGTTCATCGAATTCCAGAAGGAGTTGCGCATATCCATGAAAAATGCTGGTAAACACATCCACAACATTCTTTTTGAAGTCCAGGGTAATCTGTTCTTCCTGTAGTAACTGGAAAAGCGACCTGCCATCACTGGAATACGACGAATCATATTTAAAGAATTCCCTGGCTGTAGTATCAAGATTATCCGCGTAATCATTATATGTTTCACTAAGTGGCTTTAAGTTGTTCAGGTAATCAGAAATTTTGCCCGCAATAAATTCATCATCGCCGTAATTATCAGCTTTTGATAAAAAGGTTTCAATATCATTAATGACAGCAATGTAATTGGCGAGTTCTTTCTTCACATTCAGTTTTTCAATAAAGTCAGCGAAATCAGGAATTTTCTCAAGTGGTATGACAATATCCTCGTTGAGTTTAAACGCGTTGGTGTGACGGGCTATGGCTCCAAGGTTCTTTCTATCTTTCCAAAATCGTTCACGTGCGGAACTATCCTTAGCAATCATTCCTTCCGTGTTATACTGCTGCACCATGGATATCATTGTTTTGCAGGACTTATCAAGTTCGTCTTCATCATTACTTTCAATATCGATAAGCAGAACTGCCTTGGGTATCTCGGTACGCCGAGACTTGTTTCTGTATTGTATTGCCTTTACGTACTTTTCGTCAAAGTGTTCAAGTGCGGTTAAATAGACAGTATCATTGTTTGAGAACCTGTCCATAATATCCACGATAGCTTTAGATGCGTATACCATGTTGTTCCCGAAAAATTCAAGACAAATGGTTCTGCAATGGGCAAAAGGACGGTACAGCACGAAAGTTGCTGAGACGATGATACCATCTCCGCCTTCTTTTTGAATACCCGGAACTCCTCCCAGAGCCTTGTTGGTAATATCTTTTCCAAGACCTTTTTTTCTAATATCTGTACCATCAAGTTCAATAGTGCGCAAATGGGTTTCCCCCTTTGCCGGGTGAATCCGGTATACTTCGAATGTAATTATATCGTCTTCCAGGATTTTTCTGTATGGATGATGAATGCGCCTGATTTCAAGGAGGTTCCCCTCGCTGTCTACCAGCCTGTATGAAAGAAGATTATCTATGCATGTGCCCCACATTACACATTTTTTCCCGCCTGCATTTTCAGCAATGTTTCCTCCAATGGTTGATGCCCATGCAGATGTGGGATCAGTAGCGAAGATGTATTCCCTTTGCTGGCAGTAATGTATAACATCATCAGTTACTACTCCGGCCTCAACCTCGACAGCAGGTATCTCGCGTCCAAGATCAATTATATTATGTATGGGATTAATACCGGTAAGTTTTTCAGTATTGATGACCATGGTATTGCGGTCAAGGGGGACAGCTCCCCCGGTGAGACCGGTTCCTCCCCCACGGGGAATTATATTCAGCTCCAGTCGTCGGGCAGCCTTCACAAGTGACATTATTTCCTGTATTGAATCCGGGTATACAACAACAGCCGGGTATTCCACACGCCAGTCTGTAGCATCAGTGGCATGCGAAACCTTGTGAAAAGCGGTAAACTGGATATTCTCAGAATGAGTAATGGTTTTGAGGGTGAGAGCGATTTTTAATCGTTTTCTGCGTTCATGCCTGAAATTTTCAAAAAATGCGTCTTCTATGGTTCGGACACGTTCAAGGAGATCAACAACCAGCTCTTCATCATTTGCCCCTCTCTCAATAACAGCAAGGCGTTGCTGGTGCTGCTTCCTGAGTTTTTTTAGTTTTTTTTTGTTCTCAAGCAGATCGTTAAAAATGTAGGGGTTTCTATCGATGATAAAGATATCACCAAGATTCTCAAATAGAAGTTTCGCACTTCGTCCTGTTTTCCGACGCTGCCTGAGGGCATTGATAATTGACCAGGTTTTCTCATCAAAATACTTAAGTATAATTTCCCGGTCTGAAAATGATGTATAATTATAGGGTATTTCCCTGAACTTGAAATCTCTTTTCATTAAATGATACCGTTTTTTAGTTTGAGGTTGTAGTATATACTATAAACCGAATTTGATGGTTTTCTAAAATAATTAGGTTAATCTTCATATAACAGTAAGCGAGACCGGGTGTGTGTCAATCAGTATCATCAAAAAGTGTATTGCCTTCATCACGGTCAGAAGAATAGCGCAGTCCGAGGTGATCAAAGGCCTGCCTGGTTGCCATGCGGCCCCGGGGTGTACGTTTCAGCATACCTGCCTGCACCAGGAATGGTTCATAATAATCCTCGAGCGTGTCGGTTTCTTCACCAACAGAAATGGCTATGGTTTTTATTCCAACAGGTCCACCATCATACTTATCAATAATAGTAGAAAGTATCCGACGGTCCATTTCATCAAGACCAATGGCGTCAATATTCAGTTTCTTCAGGGCAAATGAAGTGATATCAAGATCTATTGTATCCAGGTTTTGTACGGTAGCAAAATCAGTAACTCTTTTCAGCAGCCTGTTCACAATTCTTGGTGTACGGCGTGATCGCCTGGCAATTTCAAGTGCCGCGTTATCAGATATGGGTACACCAATTATTTTAGCGGTACGCCTGGCAATTTTTTGAAGCTCGTCAGGTTCATAGTAATTAAGCCTTAATGGTATGCCAAACCTGTCACGAAGAGCGGAGGTGAGTAGTCCTGTGCGGGTTGTGGCACCCACCAGGGTGAATGCAGAAAGCTGAATCTTTATACTTTTTGCTCCAACACCCTGACCAATTATTATATCAAGACATCTGTCCTCCATGGCAGGATACAGTATTTCTTCAATTGCAGGGGAAAGCCGGTGAATTTCATCGATAAAAAATACGTCATTGTCTTCAAGGCTTGTAAGTATTGATGCCAGGTCACCTGCCTTCTCAATTGCCGGAGCTGATGTTGACTTGATGTTAACCCCGAGTTCCCTGGCTATTATCAGGGCCAGGGTAGTTTTTCCCAGGCCGGGAGGCCCTGCCAGGAGTACGTGATCAAGAGTGCATGAACGCATCCTTGCAGATTGAATGAATACCTTGAGGTTTTCAATCAACTGTGACTGACCGATGAATTCATCGATATTATGCGGCCTGAGAGAACGATCATCGTCATCTTCAAGCCTTCCTGTATTGGTTAGACGAGAAATCTGGTCCATGAAGGGTTATTTCTTTTGTGGATTTTCGTATTGCTTAATAATTTTTAATATTGAGTCTGCAGTTTTTGCGCTAATTATTTCCTCTCGTAATTCATTGTCATTCATAATCTTGGCAATATTTGCAAGTGTCTTAATATGTTGTGTGAGTTTATTTTTAGGTACGATCAATAATATAGCTATCTGCACCGGAAGATTGTCAATAGCATCAAAATTAATACCCTTATTACATATAGCCATTATAACGATTACGTCATCAACTTTGGCGTTGGTGCAGTGTGGAATTGCAACACCCTTGCCAATACCTGTACTCATTGACTTTTCCCTGTCAAAAAGGGACTTGCGAATGGTTTCCCTGTCATCGGGATTAACATACTTATTCTTTACTGCCTGATCAAGCATTGTATCAATGAGGTCCCATCGATCCTTTGCCTTGCAATTAGTAAGAATATCGCTTTTTTTCAGATTGTTTGATAGAACCATAAATTAAAACCGATCATTAACTGATGCCAATTTTACGTACAATGTCATTATTTTCATACTATGTAAATAAAGAATAATAATTTGATTTAGTCAAGTGTATTATTAAGAGTGTCATGTATGAAAGCTTTAAAGGTATCTAAACATTAAAAATATAATTGACTATTTCAATATCATTCAATTAGAATCTTATTGTCTGATATCATCTGAATAGAATATGTTCTTTATTAATTATTGTTAAATCAATGACGGTGTTAAGAGGTAGGATATGATAGAGCTTCAGGACAAGGGTAATGATCTTTACGTTATAAAGATTAATATGCAGGAAGTTCATACGCTTGATGTACCTGACCTGAAGGAGAAGCTTCAGCAGGCGATTGTGAGTAAGGGAATAAAAAAAATGGTAATCGATCTTTCAGATGTGAAGATGATAACCAGTTCCGGCATTGGAATATTCCTGAACATTAACCAGAGTCTTAAATCACAGCTCAGGCTGGCTTCTCCCAACCAGGAGGTTCAGCGCGTTCTTGAGCTGACAAAGGTTACGTCAATGATAAAAGTCTTTGATACGGTTGATGCAGCCATAAATAGTTTCTAAAAAATATTTTGTAAAATATTGACTTTGGCTCAGAAGGTACGTATTATAATTACAGGAAAGTGATGTACAGGAACTACAACTCCTTCACTTTACCGGTTATACCGTCATTGACGGTAAAAAGAGTTAGGTACAGAATTGTACCCACTGAGTATTAAGTTTTTTTGAAAAGAAAGAGGATGAAAATCCTGAATTTTCATCCTCTTTCTTTTCAAACACATGATTTTCCGGAGCAGAGTTGATGTCAGGAAAAGATACAATTGATATTAAAGTCGTACCTCGCTCATCCAGAAACAGTATAGTATGCCAGCCTGATGGAAAAATTAAAATTCATTTAAATAGTCCGCCAGTAGATGGGAAAGCAAATGCTGAATGTATAGGCATTTTGTCTAAAAAACTGGGGGTTGCGAAGTCCAGTATCCATATTGTACGAGGCGAAAAGAGTAGAAATAAAAAGATCATTATTGAAGGAATGAAACCTGCTGATGTTGTAAGAATTATTATTGGAGACTCATAGGTGAAGGCGATCACGTATATACTTGCATGTGCACTTTTCATATTAGTTGGGTGTGCGCACAGTAAAAAGAATAGTGCAGAATTTGAAGGGATGCATGGCAAAAATAAAATACGTGTTTTCGTTCAGGTTCAGGCAGATTTGACAGACCCTCATTGTGAAGGCAGTAAATGCAGGCAGAAAATAGTACAATCTGCGCGTGAAAGATGCGCCATGCTGTTGGCAGCATTGATACGATATAAAAACAATGGTAAAAATACCATGCCCAAAAGGGAAGATATAGCAAATGCTGTTGATTCACCAGTAATAAAAAAAATAAATTGCAACGAGTTATTATGCGGTGGTCTTGTGGACTTTAATGTTAGTGATGAAATATCAGGCACTATCAGGAATACAGAAGTAACCAGGACGAATGATAGTAAAGCTGTCGGAAAGCTGGATGTTAGCAGGGATGATTAGTAACACCAATAAAACATATTCATACGTGGAAACCAATGATGGTTCGATAAGTGTATATGCTGATGAATACGGGCAGACAATGCACTCCGTATCAGGAGGATATGAAGAAGCACTGTATAAACATGTTATTCCATCAGGGGTTACGACCATACAAAAAGACGATATCAATGTTCTGGATGTGGGTTTTGGTCTTGGCTATAATATTCTGGCACTTTTACATTGTTGTGACAGGGGAGAGCGGTTTTCGAATATACGGATAATTTCGCTGGAAAGTGATGATACTATTGGCAATCTGGTCAGGGAAATAAGATTCAATGATGAGAAGGATCATGTATACGACAAAGTCAAGGCTGCAGCGCAATCAGGGGAATATAATGATGGCAGAATACATATTACCATACTATTTGGAGATGCCCGGCACACTCTCAAGTCAGTAAAGAATACCAGGTTTGACACGGTATTTCATGATCCGTTTTCTCCAGCCAGTAATCCCGAATTATGGTCGGTTGAATTTTTCTCGCTTCTCAACGAACGAATGAAACCCAATGCTGTGTTGACAACATATTCAGCTGCGTTACAGGTCCGCATGGCCATGATGGAAGCAGGTTTCATTATCGGCAGAGGACCTTCTGTTGGAGGAAAAAAAGAGGGAACACTTGCTACAATAAAAGGTTCTATTGATGCATTGGATGAAAATGAAATGGAAGGTATTCGTTCAGAAGTACGCGCTGTCCCATATCGGGAAAAATCAGGTCTTGATACAAGAGAGGATTTGTTAAATCGGCGTCTTGAAGAGATGAGAGTGATGAAAAACACGGGTTAAATCAGATCATCAAGTTCTTCCAGTATTGAGCTTTCATCTTCTGGTTTTCCTGCAGTACCATCTTCATTTTGGTCGGGTTTGCTTTTTTTCTCAGAAGCATTTTCTGTGATAATTGGTTTTTCGTCCCCACTGAATTCCAGTTCACCATGCAGGTCGCCACTTTCGCTGAGCCGGTATATGAATGCGGTGGCAAAACAATACGCTTCGTAAATAACCTGGTAGATCTTTTTTCCCTGCAGATTTTTTTTATCTTCAATATCCAGATCGAAATCCAGCACCTCTTGAGGATTTGAAATTACCCTGTTTTGGCCTTCCATGTCATCAATTAGAAAACGGAACTGCTCGCTGATTTTTTCCATAACAGATTTTATCAACATCCTGGTTTGACGTCCTTCGTTGTTTCGTTTTTTCTCCAGCATGTTAAGTCGTTTTGTATATTCAATATAATGTTCGTTGCTCTGGGGACGTTCTTTCCTTGTTTTCTCGTAGGCTTGTAAAATATGCAAATAATTCTCGTAGGCGCTGTTGACTTTACGCATCTCGTTATACAGGTCGGTTAATCGTGAGCGGTAATCAATCTTGCCATCTGGGGTAAATTGTGTTTCAAATTTTATTTTGCTGGTAGTGAGAATGAAAGAATAATTATGATCAAATACATGGAAAAGCAAGCTTGCAAACAGGATCTTGTCATCACTGGAAATGTGCTCAAGTTGTTTCCTGGGGTCAAATTTTGTTCGCAACTCCTCCATGGAGTACCTGTTCATCAACTGTAATCCCCTGGTGACATTTTCGGGGAGAATATCCTGTTCTTCTTCAGATGATGACTCTTCCCCGGAAGTGTCTACCTGTTCTGATGGTGCGGCAGTTGGTACATTAAATGTTGGGGGATTATATTTTTCCCTTTTTCCGGGTCGTTCATCATCAGTAATATTAAGCACCATGGCCAGGGCAGGATCGGTCAGATCAATTATTGAATTATTATAATGACAAAATAGCCAGTGTAATCTTGGAAACAATTTTACGTAAAGAATGTATAAACTGTTTTTTATTCTTTTCCTGTGTGCTGAATAGGTTGAAGATTTTCCTTTTTCTATCTTCATCCGCAATTCAAGGGCCTTCTCAAGCGAACTGTGGATCAATTGATGATAGGGATACAGTATATATAATTTCCGGTATAACTCGATAAGGGGACGTTTTAAATCGCTTACTCTCTGCGGTACATCCGGCATGGAAATTGAGTGTTCCAGTATGTCATTAATCATGGTTCTGTCAAACACCCCGGCAGCCATTTCAATTAATTCGAAGTAAAGAGGGTTTAAATTATCCAGCTTCTGGATTATTGCATTTCCGGTCTTTTGGTTTTTTGAGAAAACATCAAGATATTCAAGTTGTAACTCAAGTAATGCGGATTTGTATTCATGATTCAATTGTGAGAGAAAATGAGGGTTGAAATATATAGTACTGAAGTCAGTAACCCGCATAAAGTAGAGGTGTAAACGAATTGACCATCGGGTGATTATCCTGTCAATGAATGATGGGGGTGTCTGGGATTGAGTGATTTTCTTCTTTTCCTGGCCTGATGGGGCTTTCTTCCTGTTATCAGTAGTTTTGGTTGCAGGTGAAGTCCTTTTTTTCTTTCCATGTTCTTCAAGACGTTGACGGTATTGCTTTTGTTTTTCACGGTCGAATTCTGTAAAACCTCGTTTTTTGTTTTCCTTTATGACCTCGCCGCCGGCATCAACAAAACGGTTAAAGAGGTCTTTCCTGGACTTTTCATCCAGGTCAGTTATCTTAACATTATCACGTGTATTGTCAATTTTACTCATTACCGGATTCCACTATTTACTGTGAGTGTTGTATATCATAAAAGTACTGACATTCAGGGTAATATGTCAACGACAATGTATGGTCATGTAGTGATTTACAATAATTTTATTGCAATATTGTATAGCAATACTTATATTATTACCAGATAAAATATTAGTGGATCAGGTAATTAATAATATTGGAGAACAAAATGCCAGCACAATTAAAGTTATATGAAGATTTTGAAGGATATAACGCGTATCCTCTTCAGGATGCTGAAAAGATAATTCGTACCAGGATTGGAAAGCAGGTTCGAATTATGCGTGATGAGGTTGACAAATGTCTTTCAAATGCGAAAGAACATGGAAAGGAAAAGCTGGTTTCTGAGATTCTTACCCTGGAAAAGAGAATTGACAGGATGATTACCCAGATCGAAGAACGTGACCGCATATATGTACCGGCATATCTTCGGGAAAGGATTACACAACTTGATGAGGATAAGCTTGGGGAAATTGACTCCAGGGTTGAAAATATACTCAACAAGTGTGAAGAGACAATACAGCAACTTTCCTGCGCAGAAACGGATATGCATATTATAGATCGATTTACAGAAATAAACAATAATCTGCGGCAAATGGAAACCCTCTGTCATGAGAGGTCAAAATTGCTTGTGAAAGATTCTGCTCAGGGTTGAGTTATGTATTCATTTAGCGTGAAAACCAGCGGGAAAGAAGAACTTGTAGATATTTCGGCCCAGGTGCAGCAATTTGTGCGGGATTCGGGTAAAAGTGACGGGATTTGTTGTGTGTACACACCACATACAACCGCCGGGATAACAATAAATGAAAATGCTGACCCCACTGTCCAAAAAGACATTTTAAAGGGGCTTGCCCACTTGAACCTGGAGTCGGTACATTTTTTACACATGGAGGGGAATTCCCCCTCCCATATTAAGTCATCAATTATCGGGTGTTCAGAGATGCTGCTTGTGGAAAATGGGAAGCTGGTTCTGGGAACATGGCAGGGTATTTATTTCTGTGAATTTGACGGCCCCAGAACCAGAAAGGTTATGGTGAAATTTGCCTGAATAATACCCATTCGTTAACGGGTATCTATAAATAATAATTGAAATCTTTTGGTACTTTGTGACCCATGGTACTATACTAAAGGTAATACGTAATTAATAATAATTTACGAGGGATCAAGATATGGATTATTTCAAGGGAACTAGTGATTATGTGCTCTCACCGGAGCTTAAGGATAATGTAAACGTGGCAATAGCGCTTGGAAGACCTTTACTTGTTAAGGGAGAACCTGGAACCGGGAAAACCCTGCTGGCCCACTCAATCGCGCAGGGGCTTGATATGGAACTGATGGTCTGGAATATTAAATCAACAACCAAGGCGCAGGAAGGACTGTATGTGTATGATACGGTGCAACGTTTAAATGATGCCAGGTTTGGCGAGGGTGATATATCAGATATAAAAAAATATATTAAGCTTGGGAAACTTGGTGAAGCATTTGCGTCTGAAAAACAGGTGGTACTTCTTATCGATGAAATTGACAAGGCTGATATAGAGTTTCCAAATGATCTTTTGCATGAACTGGACGTAATGGAATTTTATATACCGGAGACACACGAGACCATACGGGCGAAACAGCGTCCTATCGTGGTAATATCTTCCAACAGTGAAAAAGAGCTACCGGATCCTTTTTTACGCCGATGTGTATTCCACTTTATAGAATTTCCTGAAGAAGAACTGATGGAAGACATCATCAAGGTTCATTTTCCGGAAATTGAAAAAAAGCTGATGAAAGAATGCATGAAGAAATTTTACTGGATTCGCCAGTTTGATATGCTTCGGAAAAAACCATCAACGAGTGAACTTATTGACTGGATTCAGGCTTTGATGGCTGGTGGTGTGTCAACAAAGGTCATCGAAAAAGAGATTCCCTTTCTGGGTGCATTACTTAAAAAGAAAGAAGACGTAGACCTGATCTCAACCTCGGGGAAGAATCATTATGCGTACAATTCCAGCATGAGGACAAGGGATGTTTATTAATTTTTTTTTCAACCTGAAGGCCCGGGGGGTGCCGGTTTCTCTTCACGAATGGTTAACCCTTCATTATGCCCTGGCGGCAAACCTGAATGATACAAGCCTTACCAAATTTTATCATGTTGCCCGGGCTATCCTTGTAAAAAACGAGGTGTATTTTGACAGGTATGATCTTGCCTTTCTTGATACATTTAAAGATATTGAAACAACAGATGAGATACTTGAACAGATCCTGGAAGGGTTGAAGAAGGTTGAGGAGCTGAAACTAAGCGAGGAAGAGAAACGCCAACTTGAGCAGCTTGATCTTGACGAGGTGATCAGGAATTTTGAAGAACAGTTGAAACAGGGGCATTTTAAAGAGCATGTTGGCGGCAACAAGGCAATCGGCACCGGGGGAAGATCTACCCAGGGGGCGTGGGGTTATAATCCCGCAGGTGTGCGCATTGGCCAGGGGGTATCACGTCATAAGAGGGCAGTACAGATTGCCGAAAAGCGAACTTTCAGAAATTATTCAAACCAGGTAACCCTGGACACCAGGCAAATGAGGGTTGCCCTTTCACATCTGCGCGCTCTTCTTCCTATAGGACCTGAAGAAAAACTTGATGTTGAAGAGACTATTGATGCCACAAGTAAAAATGCCGGTGAGATAGAATTTGTGTGGAAGAAAAAAGAGAAGAAAGCCGCAAAGCTTGTTCTCCTTATGGATGTGGGTGGTTCGATGACCCCTTACGCGAGGCTGGTGGAGCGGCTATTTTCTGCGGCATCATCCCAGATAAACAAGTTTAAGCATTATTATTTTCATAACTGCATATACCAGGATCTCTGGACAGACATGGAGAGAAATGAGTCAAGGTCAACCATGGACTTACTTAGAACCATTGACCCGGATTACAAGCTGGTTATCGTAGGGGACGCGGAAATGGCCCCTTCGGAACTTACCTGGGTAAATGGTGCTATAGATTACTGGTATCACAATGATGTTCCAGGGCTGGCATGGCTGCAGAAGGTGCGGGATACTTTCAAAGATTCAATATGGCTGAATCCATTACCCGCCAGGTCATGGGACTATATTCAGACTACCCGCATGATAAAGGAAATATTTCCAATGTTTGAGTTGACACTGGAAGGTCTTGATGACGGGGTAAAACATCTTGTAACGGGAAAGAGTAAAGTGTACAGTTAATTCTCTGAGAGAGATCGTTGAATTTCAAGTTTAGCCAATGCTCTTTCCTTGTATTCCTTTGCTTTTTCATGATTTGGATTAATGAGCAATACCTTGTTCCATTGATCAATTGCCTGTGTGAATTGGTTATTCTCGTAATACCTGATCCCCTTGCGGTAGTAAGAACCAATGTTTTTTTCAAGCCTGTTTTTGATTATATTCATATAATTGCCTGTATCAAGGAAACCGGGTTCTTTTCTTTCGATCTTTCTGAAAATTTTATATGCGGTAAAATATGAACGACGCTTGTAATATTTTTCAGCCTGTGAATACATCCTGCTTAACTTGAGTTTTTTTGTGGCATTCTTTTTTACTTCTTTTGCATTGTCGTCCCATGGATTGATTTTTAAAGCCTTCTTTGCCAGCCTGAGGGCCTGGGTATACCTTTGTTTATCATAATGATCTTCTGCTTTCCCGGTCATTTTACTTGATTTCTGGTCAAGTGCAAGTGCAACCCGTAATTTCAGGGTAGAGAGCTCAATGCTGTCCGGATCATATTTTTCTGCTTTCTCACAGTAATAATATGATGCCTTATACTTCTTTTGGTTATGTAGTTTCTGTGCGGTGGTATACATTTTGTTAAATTCATTTCGAACTTTATTAGTAGTGCGAAGTGATCTGATTTGTTCTGAAACATCTTTATAACCGGGGTCTTTTTTCTGGGCAACCAGGAAATTTTCAAGTGCGCTCACATAGTCTTTTCTGTTTTTGTAGTAGACCCCCTTTTCGTAATATTTTTCGGCACGTTTTTTCATGGCCTCCCGGGTGATTAACAGGTAACGTCTTGCCCTGCGATGTTCAGGATCGATGGAAATAGCAGTTTCGAATCGATCTTCAGCTTCACGATATTTACCTTTTTGGTACAATTCCAGACCTTCGCTGTAATTGTCTTCCATCTTTTGCTTCATATGACGGTATATTGTTGCGCATCCAGTGGACAGTACAACTGTGCAAAGCAATATACCAACTGGTATCTGTCTTGAAATTAATGAAGATACATTCATGATGTGCTCCCTGGATATTCTACATGTAATTCTCTTGAAAATAATACGGCTCAATGAGATCATGTATCAGTTAGTGATAAATACTAATTTACCCGAAAATAAAGGATGTCAAGGAATTTGCTGCCTGTTATGAATAGTATAATGCTGGATGTAAGAAATTTAAAGAAATATTTTACCCCGAGAAAACGCGGTATTGGAGAGAAACCCTTACTGGTAAAGGCAGTGGATGATGTGAGCTTTACAGTAGTCCGGGGAAAAACTCTCGGTGTGGTTGGTGAAAGTGGAAGCGGAAAAACCACCGCCATACGATCAATGTTACGGCTCATCGAGCCTGATAGTGGTGAAGTCTTTGTTCAGGATAAACCTGTACATACTCTTGGAAGAGAAGCTTTGAGAAATTTTCGAAGAAATATGCAGATTGTTTTCCAGGATCCATTCAGCTCGTTAAATCCGAGAATGAAGGTTGGTAAAATTATAAGCGAACCACTCAGGGTGCACGGTGATGGTGTTTCCAAAATTCAGATACGAGAGTCAATGGCGTCTCTTCTTGATATGGTGGGTTTGCAACCTGAACATGAAGACAGGTTCCCCCATGAATTCAGCGGCGGGCAGCGGCAGCGAATAGGGATTGCCAGGGCATTGGCGTTAAATCCTTCATTACTTGTGCTTGATGAACCGGTATCTGCTCTTGATGTATCAATACAGGGCCAGATTCTGAATCTTTTAGAAGAACTGCAGGAAAAACTGGATCTCACCTATGTGTTCGTGGCACATGACCTTGCGGTGGTTAAACATATCAGTGACAGGATTGTCGTCATGTATCTTGGAAGAATAGTGGAAGAGAATACAAGGGAGGGATTATTCGCAGAACCGCTGCACCCGTATACACGCAGCCTGCTCAATTCAGTTCCTGATGCGAAACCGGTTAAACACGGGTTTTCAGTTATCAGGGGGGAAATACCCTCTCCGGAAAATCCTCCCACGGGTTGTCATTTCCATCCCCGATGCCCCCACCGTATGGATATTTGTGTCAGTAAATACCCGGAATTTAGAATACAGGGTGACAACCGTGTTGCATGTCACCTGTATTAAAATGAATGTGACAGGGACTTATATTCTCTCAATTCTGTGTAGTATATTGTTTCAGGTCGTATTTGTTCCTGTATTTCCATTGTGCGGACAGGAGTTAAATCCTGATTCACCACCATTGAAACATCTCAGGGAAGAGCCGGTAACGGAAAAAGCTACAGAAACAATTTATGAAAAACAGGAGGTGCTTTTCTGTACCGGAAATTCTCCTGTGGCCAACGCAAATAATGAAGGAGCTGAATTAATATTAAATGCGGAATTCAAAAAGGCTGAAAAAGTATTTTTGGAGGCTCTGGGCCATGCACCATTGTTTTATCCATATCACTATAATATTGGATTAACATATCTGCGGCTGCGTAAATTTGACAAGTCCAGGGTTCACTTGAAAAAAGCGCAATTGCTGGTACCCGAATATGCGAAGGTCTATCTTTTGCTGGGAGAGTTATATAGCGAGACAGGTGACGACAGTATTTCCCTTGAATATTTCAGGAAAGCATTTGCCATCAATCGCAAAGAATTGAAGGCACTAATAAAAATAGGCGATGTGTATTTTAAACGAAATCAATTGAAGCTGGCAGAAAGTTATTATAACGCAGCCCTGTCAGTAGAACCGAAGTATTCCAACGGTTTACTGGGTATTGCTAAAATTCATTATAAACAGGATAATTATTTCAGGGCAATTGTCACATTGAAGCAGGTTGATACTGAAAAAGAGTATAATAAGGCATATCATTATTATTATGCCGAATGTGCGTACAAATTACAGGATTATAAAACTGCGTATTATCATTACAAGACATTGCTGAAGTTTCGAAATGATCCGTTTTTTATATCACATTCATACAACCTGGTTACACATAAAAAAAACCTGACAAGGAGATTCGTTGATATTGAAGAAGCTGAGTGATACCTACAGGTGAATGCCGGCCTGGGCGTATATGGTCTGGTCTGTTTTTTTTGTCCCCGGCAGGGCATCCGTGTTGTATCCATGGATGTAACCAGCCTTTATAGATACATGCCTGGCCACGTATACGGTTATTGAACTAATGATATCAGTTCTGTAGTTTTCATGATTATTCCACTCAGGTATATAAAAGGCGGTAACATTCAGTTTAAGCCATTCAAGTGGAGTCATCTTAATTCTGAAGCGGAGTGACCATCGTAACTCATGGGTTTGGTTCCTGTCTTCGTAATCTTCGTACTGGTAAACCGGGGCGCCACTGAGGTCAACTTTCCAGAAATAATTTTTGAAAAAGACAAACTTGGCACCACCGCCACTGTTGTTTCGATACGTAAGGAGTGCAGGTTTGTTATATTCTGACTGTGAAAAGATAAACAGCTCGATTCGTGGGAATATATAATGATCTAGCTTTATTACACCCCTTCCCTTTTTTTCATTCCTTATACCGTTTGATTCACCGTAAAAGCCGCTGAATCCCAGTTCAAATGCGGTCACATTATTGTCATATATCAACTCTGTACTTATATTTTCATTAAGGGTATCAGTGTTACCTTTTTTTCTGTTATACATACCTGTTAAATCGAAGAACCATTTCTTTTCATCGGGGGCTTTCTTTTCACCTGGTACAAAGGATAAAATTCCGGGCTCCCTGGTTTCGGGTTCTTTTATAGCAGGTTTCTCTGCACCGGGTTTTTCCTGTGTTGTTGTATCCTGGGCAAATAATATACAGGGTAGTAGAAGAAGTATGGCTGTGATAATTATTAGACGGTGGTACATTGTTTCCCTCCATTACATTATTATTTTTGCTATCTCTGTTATGAAATGACGATGTACTTTATCCAGCATCTTTTCAACATTAACGATCATCTCCCTGTCAGTTGTTCGTTTCTGTACATAATTATTAATTGTCTGCAGTTCATTTTTAAGCATAATGTTGAGATTATCGAGGGCCTCGGCGTATTCTATTGTTTGAGGATTGCGCATTTGTATTTTCTTTTTCCTGATTTCGTCTTCAATCTGTTCACGACGTTCGCGTTCTTTATTTTCGGTCAGGATAATTTGATTCAGAAATTGCTCTGCCCGCCGTGATAAATTTCTCGAAGAAATCAACATGTAGTGCAGTGAATGCGCAAGGGGGAGTCTCATATTCTGCTCCGGATATGGAAGGGAAAAATAATCATCAACTGTTTCGTCATGTACACGGCTATCGATTATTAGAGCAGTTCCGAGAAATTGTGTTATGGGAGTATGCAGATGATACCCTGGAAATGAAACAATTTCCCCGTTAAGCACATTCAGTGGTGCATGAACTACCTGAACATACGCATTAATTCTGCGTTCATATCGTACCATTGATCTGAATACAAAAAGAGCAGATTGTACTTCTGAAACAGCTTTAATTGCTTTTCCGGGATCCTTAAAATATGCGATGATATTGCCATCGATAATACTGCTTACGGTTCCATCGTGACTTTCCAGTTTCGTAATGATATAATCGGATATTCGTGTATGCAGGAAGGTAAGTTCAATTATACTGTTTCGTTCCAGTAATTCTGGAAAATTTTGAATATCAATATGTACCAGTGTTGACTCAAATTTACTTACCGATTTTAAAAATGCTGTTTCTTCAGTTGATGAAGCAGCTGATTCTTTTCGGTGTTCCAGCCCAATGTTTTCGTACTTTTTATATAAATTCAAAATGAATGTTTCTATGTCAATGAGATGTTCATCATTCAGGTTGGGAAATAGTGAGACGATATCATGAAAGATTGCATAATCCTCTGAGAAGAGGGATATGAGAAAATATGCGAATTCAAGGTTGATGGAATTTCTTAATATAAAAAGGAGTTCCCGTTGAATAAACTTATTTTTAATGACCATCATGTCCTTGAGAGTCTGGAATGCATCCTTATTGCCTATGTTGATGAGCAGCGCGCATGCATACATTCTTACCCTGATATCGGATTCCTTGAGATAGTTCTTGAGATAACTGGTAACCTGGCGCTTGTTATAATCACGTACAGATAGTAGTATGGAACTGATAGCAAGCACAACCGATTGCTTGGGTCGTTTTTTATCGGTACTGTGAAAGAGATCATTCAGATAGTCAATGTCCGATTCAGAACCACATTTTCCAAGGCATAGCACTGCAAGACGTATTGCTTCCTCGTCTTCTACAGAAGAAATAATTTTTTTAAATATTCCCGGGGCTGATACATTACCTGTAATTTGACGCCGTATGAGGATATTCAGGGTTGCTATCAGCACTTCGTTACTGATGGTTTCTGGTTCATTGATGAAATCAAGAATAATGTTGAGTGAGTGCTGGTCTGAGAACTGGGAAATGTACCGTATGGCGTTATGCTGATCTTTTTCATCTCCGGAGACAAGAAGAAGTTCGAGCTCTCCCAGCATATATGAATAGTTTAGCTGTGATAATGTAGAGGCTACACCATGAAATATTTCTCTGTCATAATACTTTTTCACGTAATTAAATATTTTCACAAGTGGGGTTGCGGCTGCGATGATATTCAGTCGTGATATGATCTGGCACAAACGTAAAATCTTCGATTGCAGGTATCGCTTGTCAAACTTAATGTCATCAAGTCTTTTATTTGTGGCCTTTCGTGATTCGGAATCGTTATCGTACAGCAATTGTAAAAGATCATAAAAAGCTTCTGTTTCATTTTCATTTATAAAAGGGCTGGTTGTTTCCATGTAAGAAAAAAGGTTTGTAACGGAATCACGATTGTCTATTGACAGGTAATTCTGGATCTTGTTATGAACCTGGGCGTTAAATTTCTCCTGAATGAAGTTCCGAACTATCTGAATGTCTTCCGGGTAATCCTTTTCAATGACATCAGTTATCATGAATTCTTTTCTGTATTGCTCAAAATATGTTTCGAGGGTGACAACTATGTAGTTGTAGAGCTTGTCGCGAAGAAGATTCGTATTCCGGTTGTTTCCGATATTACTGAAAAAGTTTACGAAGATATTTACTATCAATTCATTATTATAGTTGTTTTCAACATTTAACGCAATTAATGACCTGAAAAGTTTATCATGATCCCGTATGCGTTCGATGGATCGAAGCAATACCTGCAATACCTCGAATAATAAATCTTCATCTCCCGATGTGAGTGCGTTCATCACGTAGATGTGGGTTTCCCTGTGGTTTGATTCTATCATGGCTTCAATGAATGAAATCCTGGTAGCTGTTTCATATTGTTGAAAACGTGATGAATACTTTCCCAGTAACACACGTATATCAACGATGGTGCTGTCTTCAGAGTCAGATGAAGAAGGCTGGTATCCATATTCCTTTTCATTCTCGATTCTTTGATGTTCGCTTATATTCCGAAGTTCTTTGGAAAGAAGTGCCAGTGCATGAAAACAGGATGATTCTATCTGCTCATTTTCACTTCTCAGCAGGCTTTCGAAAATATTTATATCCTTGAATATGGTACATGCACGTATGGCATAATACTTTATGTATGTGTCAATAGCCTTATCATTTATAATCTCGAGAAGAAAAGACCTGATGTCGCTATCGGGATGGTTGATCTGCCGTATGGCTTCGAAAACATGTGGAATCGCTGAAGAGAGAGCAGGGTTCTGCATTCCGTTTACTATATATTCCTTCAGTATGGGAACATCCTGTTCTGTCCCGTTTTCAGCAAGAAAATCAATGATGATAATAAGTTCATCAGCAGTAAGATCTTTTTGCAAATAACGATGCATGATTGAATATACCTTTTCGGCATCGTAACCGGACAGGGTTTTGATGGCACTTTTTCTTACAATGGGAGTTTTGTCCAGATCAGCAGTGAGTATTTCAAGTGAACTTTCGGTTTTCCGTATTGAAAGGATAGAATGAAATGCCAGTCGTTCATATGGTGAAAGACGAAATTTCTTACTTATTTCAAGTTTCAAAGATTGAACAAGATCTTTTTCCATTACCATTCCCATGACTATAATTTATTTATACAACATTTCCACTCATGTAATGTACCTTATAGAAGGTATTGTCAGACTGCAATAAAAATATTGTGTTGTTACCTTAATATTACCCTGTGAGTGATATTTTGGATTAAAGAAAAATGGATTGACTAACACCATGTAATACGTATTATGAAAAAATACTGATCTTCATATCCAACGATGTTCGCTTTTGGATAATAATAGAGAATAGTGAATTTACGTATGTAAGGAGCGTTTGCTATGAAACAGAGAGTATTTATGGCGGCAACGGTGCTTCTTGTTAGTGTGGCACTGGTATCATGTGGAGGAACAAAAAAGTCAAAAAAATCGTCTTCTGAAGGTTGTACCATGTGTGGTGAAGCTACCGGCTATGGTACAGTATACGATAACGATATCTCTCTTGCAAGGGACAGGGCAATTGATGATGCCATGAATAAACTGGTAAAGATGAAACTGGGAACCACTATAAAGGGACGTTCAGTGGTTCAGGATTTCGCACTTGTGGAGTCAATTGTTGAAGCCCGCTCAACGGGTATGGTTCGGAACTGGAGGGTAGTGAAAGAGGGTGCCCAGAATGGGGCATTCATGGTCAGGATATATGGTGAGGTGTATCCTCAGGCCGTGAATGAAACTATTGAGGCCACAATTCGTAATTATGGCCGGCCTAAATTCATGGTATTGATAAACGAGACATTCGAAGGCAAAAGGAACAGTCCAGGTTTTACGGTTACTGAGCTGTCCATGATGGAAATAATGAGCAATGCAGGTTTCGAATTCGTGGATGCTGCCATGACACAGCAGTTGTTGAAACGTGAGAGAAGCAAGATGAAAAGAGCAATTAATGGCCAGGTAAGCGGTTCAGTTCAGGATCTTCTTCTTGATGACGTTGGTGCCGAGTGTCTTATCGTGGGGCGGGTAAAAACTATGGATCAGTCTGCTGCCCTTCAGCAATACAGCAAGAACATGAAATCAAAACAAGCCATACTCAACTTGAAGGCTATTGATGTATATACGGGACGTATACTTGCAAGCACCAGCACCAATATGCCTGCCGTGCATATTGACGGAACTACGGCTTCTAAAATAGCAATTCAGCGGGCATTGAAAAAAATTCTGGGGTCAGTGAGCGAAGAGACGGGTAATTTTGAATCAGGTTCATTCATGAACCAGATAACGAAAAAATTTCTGTTAGCCGCAACCCAGCGAATGATAATGCTTACTATTTCAGGATTAAATTATGAAGATCTTACCAAGTTTAGAAACCAGATTAAGCATAGAATTCGTGGAATCCAGGAAGTATACAGTCGTGGACAGTCTGGCAAGTTTTCCAGGATCGAAGTGGAATTCGCAGGGAAAACAACTGACCTGGCGGATGAATTAAACGCCAAGGCCAAAGGTCTTGGATTTGATATCGATATCAAGGAAACTTTCCCAAACAGAATAGTATTTACCGCCAAAAGAATTGAATAGTAACTGTTTGAAATGAAAATTACTGAAAGCGGTGCACTGAATGTGAACCGCTTTTTTTTATGTATGTATTGACATCCATATAATACTCATACTATCGTAATATGATTTTAAGGGACAGGGGAACTATTATGAGACGAAACAGCACTTTCATGTACATGGTTTATATTTATGCAGGTATATTGCTGGCACTGCTCATAGGTGTTCAGGGATTCGCAGATACCGCAAAAAAGGTTCGCATGAAGGTGGGATTTTCCGAGTTCAGGGTTGTAAATAAACCAGTTATTGAAGATGCCGGTATCATTATACCGGAATTAATATCATCCAGATTCATGGGCAAAGAAGACTTTGCAGTATATGAAAAAATATTGAAAAGAAGTACTTCAAAGAGTGATGCCCCGGGAATACTTGGTGAAGCAGGCAGTGAATATGACACGGAAAAGGCCGGCTCAATCGGACTAGACCTGGTAGTCACAGGTAGTGTGATAAGTATCAGTACACAGATGATAGTGAACGCAAGGATTGTTAACCTGCATTCAGGGCAGGTGTTGAAAACTGCAGAAGTACGGGTCACTTCCCTTGATGATGCAGGTGAGAAAATGGTGGTGATGGCAGATTCTCTTGCTGAGATAGACCCTGAGCAGGTTGCATTAATACGTGATGAGAAGCAGATATCTGCCACTCGATGGGGAGTATGGCTTGGTTTGAATCTTGGAATTAACATGTGGAAGGACGATAATGATCCCGGTTATGATGCAGAAAAGGATTCATCTAATAAATTTGTACCGGGGATTCCAATTGGTTTTTTCTACAATGGAGATGAGGTCAACCTGGAACTATGGGGAAGAACCTCGCTTTCAGGAGAGCAGGATTCAAATACGGTAACCCTGATGGGTGGTAAAAACCTGTCCAGGTATATGGGTATTAATCTCATGTACCGATGGCTTCATATAAGCGACCAGGAAAGTGGTGGTGAAGCATCCTTCAATTCTCTCTCTGCCGGGGTGCGAATACGTTATTATTCACACCTGGTTATTAATCTAAATGCAGGGTACCTCATAGCCGGGACGGCTACGTATCCCTGGGACGCTACTGATAGATCAGGATCCTTGAAAGAAATGTCACTGGAAAACAAGTCAGGTATTTTCCCGCAGTTCTGGTATACATCAATTGATTACCTGCTTGATGATCGTTGGGGCATCAGGTGGTATATGACAATCGATAATGCCAATTCCTCGTATAACAGTAAGTATGCTGATGCATCTGATAAAAGAGCCTTTGGTGCATATAACACCGGCGTGGCTGTTACCTACAATATGGAAATTGAGAAATAAAAGATGGTGTACTATTATTTGATGTGATTTCTTAGATTCTTCCAGGTAATCACATAGGTAATCACCACGTGGTTTCCACGGTTTTCGTATTGCTTCACCCGTCCTGATTTTATTACATCAACTGAATCATTAAAAGACTGGCGTGCTATTACCTGGGCATTTGTAAGGGCTGCTTCCTGTGCGGTATTTATTGCCTGTATTTCGGGCAGCCCGGGTTTCGGGTATCCTCGTGCAATTATTATATAGGTGTTGTCATCCTGAAAGTATTTCTTCACCAGTGATTCCCTGGGGGATGAACCGATGGTTGGCTTGCTTGAGCAGGCAGCAAGTGAAAAAACAATGATAATGATGAGAATGAGAAAAGCTTTACAGTTGTTCATCTAAGTCTCCTGCACGTAATAAATTAAAGTCCCAGTTCGTCTGATATGTCCCGCATTGCATGTAATGATATATCAACAAACCGGTTAATATCCATTCCAAGTTTTTCACATTCAAGGATTGTATCACGGTTTACTGAGCGTGCAAAGGCTTTTTCCTTCATGCGTTTAACAACGGATTTTGGTTTGACACTGCTGAGCTTCTTATCCGGGTACACCAGGGTGGTGGCGATAATAAGACCGGTTACTGTTTCACCAGCTGCCAGGGCGATATGAAAAGGATCTGTTCTTTCAGCGCCTGGATGAGCTTCAAGGTTATGAAGTTTGACAGCCTCAATGATGTCTTCATCAATCTCATGCTGGCGAAGTATTTTCACAGTTTCAAGAGTATGAATGGAAAGGTCAGCATCGGTGATCTCTACATCAAGATCGTGCAAAAGACCGGCTATGCCCCATTTTTCTTCATCCTGGCCAAGTTCCCTGGCCAGGGCACGCATAACCGCCTCGGAAGCCAGGCAGTGTTTTAACATGTTTTCGTTTTTTACATGTTGTTTAAGCAGGGCAAGTGCTTCATCTCTTTTCATAACTACCTCCGGGGATATGATTACAGAAGATATAGTTCTTTATCGCGGAGGGTGGAAAAGCCGGCATCCTTTAGAATTTTTTCAGCACCCTGTATGTTGTCTACCTGGAAAACGAAGACAGATTCTTCATGGCTTTTTACCATGAAGCCGTACGCGTCATCAACGTTAATGTTGTTCTCTCGCAGAAGAGAAGCGACGTGGTATAAACCACCGGGCTTGTCTTCTATTTTTACCGCAACGATTTCTTTTAACGTAGCCGCAATACCCTTTTCTTTTAATAAATCACATCCTTCTTCCGGCCTGTCAAGAAGCAGTTTTATAATGCCGTAATCACCTGAATCAGCAATTGTAATGGCACGGATGTTGATCTCATTTTCATTCAGAACACTGGTAATTCGTTCTATCTTTCCCGGTTTATTTTCGGCGAATACAGATACCTGGTAAGGCATAAGTGCCTCCTTGTTTAAATTGATCTGTTATCGAAAACCCGTTTGGCTTTTCCCATGCTGGGTGGCAGGGAACCCGGTTCCATGAGTTCGATTCGGGGATTAATGGTTATCAGTGCCCGAAGGGACTCTCGAAGCCTTGCCTTGAGTTGTTCTAGTTCCTTTATTTCCCCATGAAACATCTTTGAATACAGTTCAACCTTCACATGCATGCGATCAAGATTGTCTTCTCTTTCAAGCACTATCTGGTAATTGTTGCCAACTTCGGGAAAACTCATGAGCACGGTTTCTATCTGGGAGGGGAACACGTTCACACCGCTGACGATGAGCATATCATCTGTGCGTCCCTTGATGCGGTCAATGCGATAATGAGTACGTCCGCATTCACACTGGTCGGGAATAATCCTGGTGAGATCTCGTGTGCGATAGCGAATGATTGGCATTGCTTCCCTGTTTATGTGGGTGAGGACCAGCTCTCCCTCTTCGCCGGGAGCAAGAACCTCCCCGGTATCAGGATTTATGATCTCGATGATGTAAAAGTCCTCCCATAAATGCATTCCGTTTTTATACGTGCATTCAAATGCAACACCGGGCCCGTTCATTTCGGACATGCCGTAAGAATTGTACGCGTCAATACCAAACTGGTTTTCAATTTTTAACCGGGTTTCCTCGGAGTAGGGTTCGGCTCCAAGGTAGGCTTTGCTGACCAGCATCTGGTGGGGATCAATCCCCTGTTCATTGATAACCTCAACAAGATGTAATGCGTAGCTGGGGGTTATGTGTATAACAGTGGTTTCAAAATCCTGCATTAATTGTATCTGTTTCAGGGTGTTGCCGGATGAAGCAGGTATTACCATGCATCCAAGGCGCTCTGCACCGTAATGAAGGCCAAGTCCACCTGTGAAAAGGCCGTATCCCATCATGTTCTGGAATACGTCATCCCGGTGTGTACCCGTGGCGACCATGCATCTTGCAACAAGGTCGGCCCAGTCGTCAATGTCTTTCTGCGTGTAAAAAATGACGGTTGACTTGCCGGTTGTGCCCGATGACGCATGCATTCTGACTATCTGGCTGCGGGAGACAGGAACCATGCCGTCGGGATAGCTGACACGAAGGTCTTGTTTTGTGGTAAAGGGCAGATCTTGCAGGTGTTCAAGTGTTTTGATGTTATTGATGTTTATGTTATGTTCGTCAAACATCTTTTGGTAAAAGGACGTTGATGCTGCGGCAGAAAGAGATTTCCGTAATTTCTCAAACTGAAGTTTCTCAAGCGATGGCCGGTCAATGGTTTCAATATCTTTATCCCAGAACATGTTTTTCCCCTTGAAGATTACAGGTTAAGATTGATCACCTTGTATCCCAGTGGTCAGGGTCTGTCAATTAATTATCATGTTATCGGAATTTTAGTGAACGGTATCGTTTGAATCCGGATAATAGTGCTTTCTTGCCCATTCCAGCCTCTCACGCTCTTCCTTAGTAAGGGAACTCATTCCGCTTCTTGCTATCTTTTCCAGCAGTTCGTCGATTATATTCTTTGCCTTTATTCGTCTTTGGATCTCGTTTTGTTTCTTTCTTAATTTATATTTACGCAGTTGTTGAGAAATAACATTTCCTGATTTCTGTTGGGCACGTTTGGTTTTCCGGGTTGACGCGGGCGCATTTGTTTTAAAATAAATCAGGGCAAGTCCTGAAATGATACCGCCAAGATGGCCGATATGACTGATGTTGCCTGCTGTACCCCCGGCACCTGAGAGGGTTCCGAAAAACGCTATCAGGCCGAACACGATAACCAGGTATTTCATCTTTACCGGGAAAATGAAATACAGGAGCACTTCCCTGTTCGGCCAGGTCATGCCATATGCCAGAAGCAGGGCGAAAATGGCCCCTGAAGCACCTATGGTTACCGGGTTGGCCCCGTACTGGGTGTATACAACCTGGTTCATTATGGCGATAAAGATACCGGCTCCCATGCCGGAATAAAGATAATACCTGATGAAATATTTGCTTCCCCAGTGCATCTCCAGGTCTCCGGCGAACATCCACAATGCGATCATGTTAAACAGGATGTGAAAGAAATTACCATGCAGAAACATATAGGTGAAAATCTGCCATATCTTAAATTGATGAAGCAGCCCCTCGTGGTGAAGGCCAAACCAGTATTCAAGGCCACCTGGTATGAACTGGTTGCTGAGAAACTGCAGAACAAATACAGCACCGTTGATGATAAGCAGCTTTTTTACCATCGGTGTTATAGGGCCACCTATTCTGAACTGTGGTGTTTGCTGGCGCATATGTACTACCTTCCGGGAAAATCGAGTATTGTGATTGTATGTTAATTAAACTCTTTACGTATATTGTTGAATTCCTCGTGGTTATCAAGAAAAATCTTGAACAGGTCTGGATCGAAACGGTACGATTCGTTTAACATTATTTCTATTGATTTTTCATGCGAGAATGCTTCCTTGTATGGCCTGCGTGAGGTGAGGGCGTCATACACATCGGTAATGGCAACAATACGTGCTGAAAGTGGGATTTCCTCACCCTTAAGTCCTTCAGGGTATCCTCCCCCGTCCCATCTCTCATGGTGATAGAGGGTTACATCCATGGCCATTTTTAAAAATGAGTCATCACCCAGTTCACGCGAGGCGGCCTTGTGCAGGGACTGGTGCCCAATGGTTGTATGTGTTTTGATTATTTCGAATTCTTCGGGGGACAAAGGCCCGGGTTTCAACAGGATGTCATCAGGGATGCCAACTTTTCCTATATCATGAAGAATTGATGAATCGTACAGGTCACGCAGGTACTGGTTATTGATTTCTACATTCTTACCCGAGTATTTCGCAATCTGGGCAATTAAAATACAGTAGTTTCTCATTCTTTCAAGATGTTCTCCGGTGTCCGGGTCGCGAAGTTCGGCAAGACTTGAAAGTGCGAAAATTGTTGTCTTCTGGGTCTTCAAGACTTCGTGTGTGCGTATCTTGACAAGGTTTTCCAGTTTTTTTGTGTACATCTCAAGCTCGTTCATTAGTTCAGAACGCTGGATGCTGAAGGCAATAGGGGCGCTGATGGACTCGATAAACGTGGTATGTTCATCAGAAAAAGCGCCGGGCTGCTCAGAACCAAAAAACAAAAATCCACGGGTGTTGTTATTCACGATAAGCGGTAAAACCATGGAAGAATTCATGCCTTCTTTTACAAGGAGTTCAGCCTTTTCAGACTGCGGATGTTCTTTCCCGTATTCTTTCAGGTCGGATATGATCAATACCTTTCTGCTGATGGCAGCCTCGTTCAGAGATGAATCTTTAAGCGGGAATTTTGAACCAGCAGGGATCATTATATCCCTGTCAGAATCAACCAGCTTGGTCACCACTTCGCCTGTTTCCTGGTCTATAAGTGCCAGGGATATCCGGTTAAAAGGTATTATTTTTCTTAACAGCATCGACAGTGTTTTGAATACTTTCTCGGTATCACGCCCCCTGTTCAACAGTGAGATAACATCATTGATCTGGGTAAGCTGTTCAATATAGTGGTCGCGTTGTTCTGCAAGGTGCTTACGGTCAAGGGCACGTTCAATAGCATGATCAAGTATTTTGAAGTCGATAATGGGCTTGTTCAAAAAATCATACGCACCGGTTTTCAGTGCCAGCAGTATGTCCTCGTTGGTTCCATATCCGCTGAGTACGATCTTGGGGATATCAGGGAACTGGTCGGACATTAATTTTAAAAGTTCACGGCCGTCAAGGTTAGGCATCTTCAGATCGGTGAGTACGAGGTCGTATGGTTCTTCTTTTAGCTGGTCGATGGCTGACATGCCGTCACTTGCGGTTGTAACATGGTATCCCTTCATATCAAGGTAACGGGATAGTATGCTGCGAATTGATTCCTCATCGTCAACAATGAGAATCCTGTCCTGTTTCACTGCAGGATTGGCGTTTGATGCTTCGGTATTGTGAGTATTATGGCTCATTATGATTTGGTATACATCAGTACGAATTATGTTCCAGTAATCCTTTACATCTCTTAATATATCAATTACATGAATTTAAGCGCAGAACAGGGCCTGCGTCAAGAATAATTAGGAGGGGGTCAGGTGTCAATACCCTCTTGCAGGTAGTTGATAAGCTCTTCACCCATCATAAGCCCGATATCAATAAAACCTGGACCAAACTTCTGACCAGTCTTTGTTCTGAATGTGTTACGAATACGCTGAATACCCCTGATTCCATGATCGTAACCATCAATTATCTGGTGCGGGGTAAGGTTCATACTTGCGGCCATGTCCCATATGGTGTATAGAAAGTTATCAGGGCCCCACCTGAACTTGTCGGCATCATAAAGGGCATCGGAGAGAAGCTTTTTATGGGGGTGGGTTGTAGGGACAGGTTCTACAAAGGCCTCGTGGTTTCTTATGGCAAAACTTATCATCTCAATCTGTTCAGGATTCATCTGATCATTGAAATAATGTTCAAAGAACTCGGCAGCTTTTTGTGGATGTTCCTTCTGATCACGCTTGATGTCATGAAGGTATCCTGCAAGCAGGGCACTTGTTGCAAGATAATCAGCACTTTTACTGATGCCCATCTCGGCGTACACTATGGCCGCCGCGTCAATTGCTACCTTGCGGGCATGATCAAATCCATGTCCGAGAGGGTCACCCCGTGCCTCAATCAATTTTCTGGATGCCGCAACAAGTGGTGATGACCGGTCTATCTCGTGAGCCCTTGCTGTTTCTTTCCTGTATGCCTGGTAAAATTCAGGTTCAGGGAATTTGTGGGCGATTTCATGTAAATAGCGCCGGGCATTATCCAGTAGCATAATAGTGTGTATCCTCCTGTGAGTAAGTTACAGGAAGGAGTCATCCTGCGATACTATTTTGTTCAGCGGGTATTCTATGATACCGTCCGCCCCCCTGTGGATCAGTTCAGGTATCAGTTCCCGTACGGTGGTTTCATTTATTATGCTCTCGACGGAGAACCATTCAGTGTTATACAGTTTGGATACCGTTGGTGCTGTCAAGCTGGGCAGCAATTCGACTATAGAATCCAGTTGTTCAGAGGGTACATTCATTTTTATACCCACCAGCTTGCCGGCTTTCAGCGCCCCGTTTAGGAGAAGGGCAATCTGGTTTATCTTGTCATGTTTCTTTTCATCACCCATGCTGGGCTTGTGGACGATAAGCTTGGTATTGGATTCCAGAAGGGTGTGGATGATCTGGAGACCGTGTGCCCGTATGGTTGAACCGGTCTCGGTTACTTCAACGATGGCATCAACAAGTCCTTCAACTACCTTGGCTTCAGTGGCTCCCCATGAAAATTCAACATTAACGGGGATGTTCCGGTCCTCGAAAAACTTGCGGGTGAAGTTTACCAGTTCGGTTGAAATGGTTTTGCCCGCGCAGTCTTCAAGGGTTTTGATAGACGAATTATCAGGAACTGCAAGAACCCATCGTGCTTTCCTGGTGCTCACCTTGGAGTATACCAGGTCAGTGATCATCTCTACATCGGCATTGTTGTCAAGTATCCAGTCAAGTCCGGTAAGGCCGATATCCAGTACCCCGCTTTCAACGTACCTGGCCATTTCCTGTGCGCGAACCAGGGAGCATGAAATATCAGCATCATCGATGGCTGGGAAATAATTTCTTGATGAAACGGTAATCTTCCAACCGGCCTTTCTGAAAAGCTCAATGGTGGACTTTTCAAGGCTTCCTTTGGGGATGCCAAGCTTTATCAGTGGTTCACTCATTTTGAACCTCCGTATACTTCATCGGGATCAAAAACCCTTTCACCGTCAACCTTCAGTGTATCTCCCTGTACAACCCTGAAAAAACAACTGCGATATCCCAGGTGACATGCGGCATCACCTATCTGGTTTACCTTGATGACAACAGTATCATCGTCGCAGTCAACACGGATCTCCTTGACCTCCTGCAGGTTGCCCGAAGACTCACCCTTTTTCCACAGCTTGTTTCGAGACCTGCTCCAGTAATGGGCAATCCCTGTTTCAAGGGTTTTCTCCCAGGCCTCCCTGTTCATGTAGGCCATCATCAGCACCTCGCCGGTCTGGTAGTCCTGTGCTATGGCGGGTATCATCCCGTCCTGTTTCTCAAAATCCAGTTCAATCATTGCATTATCCTTT
>CAZVRB010000035.1:0-32559 GCA_964629365.1 uncultured Leptospiraceae bacterium | reverse complement strand
TTGGGAATTGGGCTATTGACATGTATAGACCTCCTTATCAAATACTTATCATCTTGTTTTGAGTTTTTATATGATTATCCGCGGCGAACTGTATATTTAAAAGATTATTGCCAGATCATCGCCGAAGGTTATGCATATATTAGTCACCTGCATTGTAAACAAATAGATGCTAACAGTCAAGTGTATAATGTCAAGGCTTTATTTGACACATATAATAAATTTTTAAAATTGTACCCGGGTTATTCCTCATAATACTTAAATGTATAATTGGCAACTTTAAAAATATCGCCATCCTGTAGAAATTTTCCCGGTTCTCTGTTCTTAAACTCTATTGACTCCTCTCCAGTCATAGAAACAGTACATTTAACTTCTCCACTTTCCCGATCGGCTGAAATAACAACAGGTTTCCGGACATCGAAGTCCCTGATATTAAGGTGGTTCCCTACTCCCCTGCCGATAAAAACCGACTTGCTGTTGGCTGAAGTAAGATTGAACTCTTCAATATACGGTTCAAGAAGCTCATTATTCCAATATTCAAGCTTTCCCCGTACCTTTAACTCTGCAAGCTTTTTAAGAAAATATAATATTACAAGAATAAATAAAATGACCAGTATTGCGATAAACCATGGACGGGTGAAAAACATTCGCTCACTTTCTCTTTTTTCCTCAATCATCGTGGTCATTTCGCGGGTCAAGTCTTCTGAAATACCTTTTTCAGTACCATCACGTGTCTCTACAAGACTGGTATACTCAGATACGTTCTCTTTTACCTGCCTGGTAATCTCTGCTACCTTTTTGTTCTGCTTTAGATTACCAAGACTGACAAAGTGAATAAACCATTCTTTCCCGCTATATTTTTCGGCAATACTTTTTATATTAAAATGTGATCCACCCTGCCACGGTGGGGGATCATCAAGTGCGTCGGTAAGCACTACAATAACCCTCTCCCTGTCAGGATATTCATCTTCAAGTTTCTGAGCTGTTGCAAAAACAGTTCTAATCATCCTCATGGTATAGGTCCATTTTCCTTTTGCCTCTACCATGGAAATATATTTCTTAATAACATCCCTGTTGCTATCATCTTCAATAACAATACGGGGGTAAACCTTTACATCGGTATCAAATGTGATGAATGTTATGCTGTCATCCTCTTCAAGCTGATCAATAAACCGGGGAAGGCTGTTTTTCACGCGGGACATTATGCTTTTCCCCCCGTAACCGGCCATACTTAATGATGTGTCAAGAACAAGAATGAGGTCCTTGTTTTTTGCAGCATACAGATTTGGAACCGCCATCATCAGCACAATGACTACGCTGAGTATAACGGCTAAGATACCGTGTCTTTTTTTTAATTGCGTTTTCAAGGCGAACTCCTTTTCTTATTTATTATCTATTTATCTCCTGAAACGCATTGAAAATAGTTGTATTGTGTTATTATTAATAATAAATATTCATGAAATGTCAAGTAGAATACTCCAACATTCATCAATACTCTTCATACCGCTCTTTCTGATGAATATAATTTCGCAGATCTACTTCCCGTTGTTCATCAATTTCCAGGTATTCATTCATCAAAACGAAAAACCACATAAGCGAATCTTTGCCTGTTTCAAGAGCCACGAATTTTCTTTTTTCCCGCCAGTCTTTTATTATTATACCCTTGTTGACAATTAACATCACATCAAATTCAAGCAGTGAATCAATGCTTTTGTCCATATAATAATCTACAACATTTTTTTTAATATCCGGAAGGGCTACGGTACTTTCATATATCACTACAAATGATGGTATCATATAAGCCTGGTTCATATCTTCAGTGAACCTGTTCAGCTTTTTGGCAAGAACTACTTTATTAAGAATGCTGTCAATAGAGGTCTTTGTTAATTTATTTTCCACATGGCATGTGGCATATATCAGTTCAGCTGGAACATATCCCCCCATTATATCCTGGATAGATGGCCACTTATTATAATATATAACATAATCCAGGTTCTCCGGTACATACCCACTTGCATCAATCGGCAAAGCTTTTTCTATTACCAGGTTCTGCGGCAGCAATCCCTCCATAAGCTTTTCAAAATGTTTTAAATCATAAGAAACCGGGGTTGTTGATTTTCCTGATTTACTTTTTGATCCCGCTGCTCCTTTTTTTGCAGTAGTTTTTGATGTAGTTGTAGGTTTTTTTAAGAGTTCTTTCTGTTTCTTTATAAAATATTCCCTGAACATACAAATTACACTCCATGTTTATACTGATGTTTGATCAAAATATATATTTTTCTTATCAAACAGGTCATCTGATTTTGAATTATAATTCACAGTTACAACATAAACTTTGTTGTTGTCAATGATTAAAATTCAACGTTTTTTCATTATATAAAAGGATGGCCACCCTTTTGAGGGTGACCATCCTTTTATATATTGCTATAGCTCTCATCTTAAAGCTCGGCCACATTCACCCGCTCTATTTTTCTGTATATGGTCTGATCAGTAGCGGCAACTTCTTCGTCTTCCTGAAGACCAAGCTCATCGTCCAGGTTTTCATCAACGTTTTCATCATCCGGAAATGATTCTTCCTTCTTCACGTCACCAGACGGACTGCTCCGTTGTATCCTGTATTGAAGCTCTTTTGTACTCATCTTATTCCATTCGCGCGCAACAGATACGTATTTCCCCCTGGGATAATATCTTAAATACTTCTGAAATTCCCTGGCGGCCAGATCGAATCGTTTGCTCATGAAATATGAGTATCCTTTTTTTATCTGCGCGTCCTGATCCTTATGATAATAATTATTTGTTAAGGTCCTGTTGAAATATCCTATGGCCCTGTCAAATTTTTTCAGTGCGAAATAACATTCACCCGTCCAGTACAGAGCATTCTCGCTCCTTTTGTGTCCGGGAAAATGAGATAGAACCCTTTTGAAAAAGGATATTCCTTTCCAATACTGTCCCTTTCGAAATGCGTGAAGACCACTCTGGTATGCCTGATCCCTGTATGAGTCCCTGACATCATCAGTGTACTGGCTTATTTCGCCATAGTATTTAAGAAAATAATCATAGTTGTCATACGCTTCACTGGCCATGCCGAGATGTTTCAATGAGCGCGCCCTGCCAAGGATAGCATCCTCGTTGCTGCCATGTTCACGTAAAGCAATCTCGAACATTCGCCGGGCTTTGCTATACTCACCCGTCTTCAAATATGTATGCCCCAGTTCAGAATATACCCTGCTTCTGAATTCCTTGTTTAAAGAAGTATTGAGAAGGGCATACATCTGGTGAATTCCTTCTTCTGAATTTTTTTTCAATACATTTATATGTGCCAACCGTACTATGAGATCTCTTTGTAGTGACTCCGGCAGCTGCTCCCGGTTGTTTTTAAGAAGGTATACATATTTCAAGTATGCAAGTCTTTTCAGGCCAAGCTTTTCATAACATTGCCCAATATAATAGTATGCTTCACCTACCATGCCCGTTTCAGGATAACGGGCTATAATTTTAGTGAAGAGGTTTATAGCATCGTTTACTGCTTCCCTGTTACCACGTTCATATATCATTTTTGCTTCAACTAGAAGCTGTGATGCCTCCCTCTCCGGCTGTATATACTGGTCATAGTATATAAATAAACCCAGACCGCATACTATTAGTAATACTCCTATAATAGTTTTAGTCTTCATTAACAAACTCCTCACTCATTTGTGTGATAACAGTGCTCCACGACATAATACTATCGTACTCTCTGAATGGCATAATCCCTCCAGAACCGGGCATCTTCCGGGAAATACTCTACAACATCATTCTGCACAAGGTAATCCAGCCCTTTTCTGTATTGTTTCAATTCAATATATGATCGACCTGTAAATAATTTTGCCTTAGCTACTTCATACTCATTATCGGATACATCAAGAACCTTCTGTAATGATTTTATCGCGGCCCTGTAGTACCCCTTATCAAAGGTTGAATGAATGATATTGTCTAAATCTCTTGTGACCGTTTTAAATTCTTTATCAGGAACAGGGATAATACGCTCAGGTTCTTTTTCTTCAGGTCTCACCCTTTTCCGTGTTTCCCTCTTTTTCTCAGGCTCAACTTTCTTTACAGTCTTTTCAATGTTAACAGGTTTGGTCGTAATGTTTACACCTTTAACCAGGGTGAAATCGGGATCACTCTCAAAATCTTCGGGGACTATTGCATAATAATAGTCTCCCGGCGTAATACCGGTATCAAGATATGTCCCTTCTGTTACATTTACAATATCCACCAGGTAGGTATCCTTTATCTCCATTGAAGAAGATGGTATCTTATCTGTTCGGTACAGTTTAAAATACTTGCTTCGGGAAGAACCCCTGTATTGCCAGGTTATTGAAACACCATTCTTCTTTTGTGAAGCATCTATTCTTGTTATCTCAATGGGTTTCCCAAGTTTTACCGGGGTAACAGTATAATTCTGTCCACTGTTAAGGGTTGTATCAATTGATCCATCTGCCAACTTTGTCAGGACTGCATAATAGTGTTGGCCGGAAGGAGGATTTTTGTCTGAATACTCATTATATTTCCCATCAACAGCACCCAGGGAATCTGAAAGTGCCAGTCTTTCAGCGTTTTGAATTGGCTCCTCGTACCTGTACAACAGAAATTCCTGTGCTTTCACCCCTGCCTTGTTCCAGGTAACCTGCACTGTTCCGTTATCCTGCACGCGTGTTTCTATGTTCTTTACTGTCACATCACTCTTTACAACGACATATACACCTGTTGTCAGGTAGCTCTGATCCGGAATGAGCTGTAAATCTTCATTGCCAGTCATATCACTTGTTGTTATCGCGTAATAATAATTACCAGTGCCGTTAATACCTCTGTCAATATAGCTTTCCATGGAACCCTGAACACTTGCAACTTTCTTCTCATTTTTTATACTTTGCGGAGTATTAATGGGTTTTGTATCCCGGTAAATATTATAAACTATATTATCCCGGTTTAAACCTTTCCATGTAAGAAGAACCTGTGTTTTATTTATCACCCTGGCATGTATAAGCGTCACCTGTTCGGGATAAGCCTGAACCTGTTTCTTCCCATATTTTCTTTCTATGAGCACCGGTTCTCCAGTATAGTTTACGTCAGGATAAAGTTCTATATCATCAGATTGGACTTTATCCCTGGCGAGAACCACATAATAATATTGGCCGGGTGGTAAATTTGAATCTATGACTACCGGCTCAGCACCGGCTGGGATCAATTTTATTGATTTTGCGGATAAAGCTTTTTCCTTAGTATTGGGCAGTGCTGTAGTTCTCCCCACTATAAAGGCATTGCTTGAATCTGGATGAATATCCCATGAAATTTTAATGGCTCCTTCAACATCGGGAATAGAAGATGCTCTTATGTTACGTGCGACATAGGACGGGAGCCCTTTTGGTTTTTTTTCATTTTTGGGCTGGATAACCGGTTCTTCAGCATTATCCAGCAGAAACTGGGCATTCGATATGGGCATGACCATCACACAAGCTAAACATATCAGAATGGTTGTTGCTGTTCTTTTTATTTTTTTCAAACCTGTCATTCCATGGAAACAAGTAAATTGAACGAATATATACATGTATACATAGTTTTTCGGTTTTAGGGTTCCAGTTCTTTACACTTAATTTATACATTGAAATCCATCATGTTTAAATGAAAAACGCTTGACCAGCAGTATTGAGAATTATATTAAATAATATAACAATTTTTGCGGATTATTATACGTGTTACCTATGCCCTTCATTTACCCTGCAAGCCAGAGACGGTAATACTTTAAACTCCCCTATTATCCGTATGTGATATTATATATATAAAAGGTGCAAAATGGATAAACAGGAAAAAATCAGAAAGAAAAAGATCATAATCCTGGATGCTCTTAAGCAATGTTTGCAACAGGATGTCTACTCGCGAATCACCGTACAGGATGTTGCAGATGAAGCGGGTTTCTCTAAAGGTGGACTTTTACATTATTTCCCCACCAAGGAAGAGATGTACCTTGAACTTATGGAATACATATTTAATGATATTCAATATGATCACCGGGAAGTATTGAAGGGTAATCTTGAGTCAAAAGAGAAGGCAAGCATTTCAGCCCTGTATGGTATCGAACGGTTTATCCTGGACACAAGCACCATACGTATTTTTATCAATCTTGTTATGTACGCGTATGAAGAAGAAAAAATAATGATTCGCCTGCGACAATTCATAAGGCAGCACCTCGACTTATATCAAAACATCATTGATGATGCACGATCTGATATCCCCAGTAGAAGAAAATCAGACTTTGACGCTGAATTTACCGCAAGAATTGCCCAAATGATAGTTCTTTCCACAGGCCTGTTTGAATCTATTGATCCCGTTCCAATGGATACAATGAATGTGATGAAATATATCATATCCCTTTTCAAGGGATAGTATTGTATCCCGAATTCATCAATAATCCTTACATGGATTGCAAGGTATCTTTCGTTGACCTTGCAATAATTTCTCTATATACTGTATTAATAAAGCAGTACGTAATAGAGTATAATATTTATTATAATAAAGGAGGATGTAATGAAAAGGAAAACCGAAATACAAACATTTTGTCTGAATACAGACTGTGATTACTTCAGAAATCACGAACATATATACCAGGAATTTGTAAGCAATAACAGAGAACTTGGGAAGCATCTGTTCAGCTTGAGAAACTTCATGAGTTATGAATAGCAGCAGAAAGGTATGACATTTAATGCGTATTTGGGATAGTTCGTCATATATCCCAAATACACTTAATTACGCACAAACGTTTTCGTTCAAACTCAATTCAAGTTTTTTCACCAGGTGTTTATAATAATCATTTGAAAAAAACTTGTACATGCTCATCCTTGTATCATCAAATGACTGAAGAATTTTCCTATATTCACTTTCACCCTCTTCATCGCTGATACAGAGACCATGACGGCTACCATAGCCGCATTTCATACAAATTGGATTCTTCAATGCTTTATAGCATCCTTTATGCTCGTAGCCATTTTTGTGGCAAAATGGACAAAGCTCGTATCTCAGACCTGAACAATCGTGCTTTTGAATATTTTCTTTAATTTTCTTCCAGACACGCAGGGCTTCTTCGTTATTCCAGCTTAAAATTTCCTTATGGTCACCCTCATTAAAATACCAGGTTCCCGGTATGGAAAGTTCTTTTTCCATCCTGTCTGCTTTGCTTTTCATAAACTGTATTATGATGTCATTATAACTTTTCATAGAAACAACCCTGAACTGAGATTAATTATCCAACCGGTCATACTTTTTAATATTAATTATTATTACTCACTGAAGGATAATATTCGACCTGATTTATAAATCTGAACACTTTTTTTACCAAATTATATATACTAATTTAGTAAAATCATATATATTAAAATTTTAATCTAAAACAAAATAATATATGTGTTGCATACTAGTATAGCTATTTAAAATATTCAATCATTTTTTATTATTACAATGCCCCTTCTTCATTATTATCTTCATTTGTAAGGATTCTGCCCATGGTATTTGTTGTATCCAGTAAGGAGACTGCAAATTCAGATAATTCATCAGACCCTGATGCCAGTTGTTGCGTAGAATCATTAATAACAGACACCGAACTGGAAATCTCATCAATAGCATTCTTCAACTCGTTGATTGACACCTTGACCTCGTCCGCCCCATTCAGTACATTTTCGGCGCTTTTCTGTAACTCACTGTTTATACCCAGGTCTCGTTCAATTAAATCTTTTATATTCACAAACATATGTCCAAAATCAACTGAAAGTTTCTCTATATGCACAGCGGTGTCACTAACATTTTCCAGGGATCTTCCTGTCTCATACAATTCATGGTCAGTTCTCCCGACAAGTGACGTAATTTCTTTCGTAATGGTCTGGGTTTTCTCTGCAAGCTTGCCGATCTCTTCGGCAACAACCGCAAAACCTTTGCCGGATTCGCCAGCCCTTGCTGCTTCAATTGACGCGTTAAGAGATAATAGATTAATCTGATCAGATACATCTATAATAAGATTCGTTGCCTCAGACACCTTTTTACTGCTGTCAAGGGCAAACTTCATGGATTCAAGGCTTTTAGTAACTTCATCCCGGGCTACCCCTATCCTGGCATTCAATCCTTCCTGCTGCACCTGGGCGTTTCCGATATTTTTACTGCTGTCTGAAACAAGTTGATGCATCTGCTGAAGATCTTCTATGAGATTCTCCGTTCTGCTCTTTTGCGCATCGGTCATTTGTACAGATGATTCAGCGCTTGCAGCTACTTCTTCAAGTGTGGATGTTATTTCTTCAACACTTGAAGCCTGTGACTGGGCATTGTCGGCGAACTTTCGTGAGCTGTCTGTCATTGAGTGGGAATACTCACTTAATGTTTGAGTAACACTCTCGATTGACTGTATTATATTCTTTTTTTTCTCATCTTCCCGATTTAATGATTCCTGGTTTTTTTCCATGCTGGCAATAGCCTGCATCAATATATTCACGATAAGAAAACTGAGAATACAGATCATAAGTGATATTATGGCAAAATGAGTAATTGTGGTTATTATGACATTGTCAGCTATTATTCCATACGAATTCAGTGCAACGGTAGTTCCGCATGCGATAACAATACCAGTAATGATCCATACAGTTACCCTGGTACCGAACAGTGCGGCCATAACGATGAACAGCAAAAAATACAGCATGTATATATATTTCCCGGCCTGGGTTGGAACAAGTAACGCCAGGTATAGAACAAGCACAAGGGGGAACAGTATGGCAACGTAGGCGGTTGTTTTATACCAGCCGGTTTTCAGTATGAAGAGGCACACGGCAAAGGACCCAATAACAATGCTCATACTCAGGTTATATTGCAGGGTGGCCACATCTGGCGAGAAAAGATTTGTGCTGGCAACCGATAACGAAGTTAGAAAGATGAGTATTATCTCAAACCACATCAAAACTTTCGCTTTTTGATATTGCACAAACGTACTATCTTCATATACTGAAAGAAAGAAGTGTCTGAATTTTTCAAATACCATGACATCACCCTTGCACGTAAATATTACTACCCCTTGTAGCAAAACATTTTCAAGGCCTTTCGTCAATAACTATTCCAATTTACAATGTTTGTATTTATTTATTCATTTCATTACTTTTCATGTGCCCGAAGAGTATAAATATTGACATAATTCTGAATTAACCTGATATAATGGAATCAGGTCAGAATTTTTTGTACCACGGGTTATTCTATGACACATCAGCTTATAACAACATTTGGTCTTGCCCTGTTCTTTGGAATTGTTTTTGTTACAATTGCCAAAAGGATGAAAATTTCGCCAATCGTAATTCTTTTGATTGGTGGTATTGCGGTTGGACCCGGAGCATACAGGCTTAACATAATAGACCCCACTCTTCTTGGTGAAGGTCTTGAAGCGATAATACAGATATCAGTTGCCTTGATACTTTTCGAGGGAGGTTTGACCCTTGACCTGAAAGGATATCGCCAGGTTTCATCAGAAATTCGCGCAGTATTGACAAGGGGGGTAGTAATAACGTGGCTTTGCTCGGCAGTTGTGGTTAAGTACGTGATGGGATATCCATGGGCAGTGTCCATCCTGGCTGGCAGTTTGATTATTGTAACGGGGCCCACTGTTATTGGCCCCCTTCTGAAAAGGGTTGGGGTACATCAGAAACTGAATAATTTTCTCCACTGGGAAGGGGTTCTTATCGACCCCATTGGTGTCTTTATCGCACTGCTGTGTTACGAGTGGATTATCGGTCATGATGCTATTCTGCTTTTCTTATCACGATTTACTTCTGGAATCGCCATAGGAGTTGTCTGTGGATTTATTATCGCACGCATTATAAGAAAAAACTGGATACCTGAAGAAAGTCTGAATGTATTCGTGCTGGCCGCCGCACTGGGCATATACACCCTTTCTGATATGCTGGTATTTGAAAGCGGCCTTCTGAGCGTGGTTATTGCCGGTTTCGTTATCGGGACCTCTGATACACCGCAAATTGACAGGATAAAAGTATACAAGGCACAACTCATTGAACTGCTCATCGGGCTGCTTTTCGTATTGCTTGCCGCCAACCTGGCGATTGATACTTACAGGGGAGAATACCTGTTGAAGATCCTTATTACTGTAATCCTGGTCATGATAGTGGTTCGCCCACTGAATATTTTCATCAGCACACTGGGCAGCAAAAACTTTGCTCTAAGGGATAAACTCTTTCTCAGCTGGGTTGCGCCGCGGGGCATCGTGGCGGCATCTATGGCTTCATTGTTTGCCCTGAATCTTAAGGCATCTTCAAGCGGTAATTACGCGCAACAGGCCGAGTTCCTGGAAACGTTTACCTACGCGGTAATAAGCGGTACCGTTATTCTGCAGGGGTTCTCCGCGGGATGGGTAGCCAGGCTTTTAAAGGTTCACGAGCCTGAGCCAACAGGCTGGCTGATCGTTGGCGCGCATAAGCTGGGCCGCATAGTGGCAAACTTTATACAAGACCAGGGACGGGCAGTCACGTTGCTGGATACGAACATACGAATGGCAGCTGTTGCCCGCAGAAATGGATTCGTGGCCATTTCTGATAATGCCATAACAGTTAACCCCGACAACACTCCCGAACTTTTTGGCATAGGGAATGTACTTGCTATTACAGAAAACGAGGAACTGAACGAACTGATATGCCAGCGATGGAGCAAAAAGTTGAAAAACCCCAACCTGTACCAGTGGCGGCAGTTATCTCTTCCCGACGAGGAACAAACCTCCGATACAGTACTATCGGGAACCCCCGTCTGGACAAGCCTGCCACTTGGCAGGGTCATAAAAATGAGTGTAGAGAACAAGGACATCTCTTTTATGCAGGGACAAAGCAAGGCCGAGTCTATCAATCATCCTGAAAGGGTCTTAATGAGCAGGATGGATAACAGCATACATCCATTTCTCCCTGATAACGCTGAAGGTCCATGCATGTTTCTTATTTATCAGCCTTTTACCGTTAGTGTTGACCTGCATATTAAACCTGAATGGATTACAATATCATCGGCCCGCTCAATGTCGGATGTCATTGAAGAACTACTGAATATATTGAGAAATGATTACCCTGACCTGGAAACCGCCAGCATTCACAAGCACATGATGGATATTGAGAATGAGTATTCCAGCCTTATCGGTTTTAACATCGCCCTGCCCCATGGCTACTCCGAAAAACTGGACGAATCCATCGTTATGGTAGCGAAAACTACCCGCAGAGTTATTTCGAAAATAAACAACGATGAGGTTCACCTGGTTTTCATGGTGCTAAGTCCACGGGAAAAACCAAACGAGCATATTAACACACTCTCAGAGATATCGAAGTTCATCATGAACGAAGAGAACAGGGAAAAACTTTTTACCGCCTCATCACACGCCGATATGGTTGAGGTGTTCTTCCCTCAAATGCGTAAAGAGAAATAATCCACGGTTGTAAAAAACAGGTCACAAAGAAGTCTCAAGCTCGGGTATCGTATGGACTTCTCCTGCCTGCAGTATCTTTTTGATACCTTCAATTCCCCTCCTCACATTATCACTGAGGCTTTCACCGGGGCTTGTATCCTGTGGTTGTATTCCAATAAAGTAGATCGTGTTTACGAATGATTGCAGGTAAGAAACAAACAGTGCAGGCGGTGCTGCATGGGTGTTAAAAAGATGGGATTTTGCAAGGGTTTCCAGTGAAATTCTTCTGAATTCTCCGGGCTCAAGTCCCATTCCGGCAGTATCAATGATTACAAGCACATCAGGGGCCTCCCTCTTTACCACGCCGGTATAGTTCTCGGGCATCTGCCCCCCGTCCACCGCCACCCATTGAGGGTTTTTGAACTCTTCGGCAATAATGCTTCCGGCGCTGTCGTCACTGTTTAAACGACTTCCTATCCCCAGGAGCATGTACTTGCGGGGTTCAGCCGTCATTTTCGTTCCCATATATTCTGATTGCAGCCAGGTAAAATATGATTGGTGCGATGAACCAGATTAATTGTGGAACCAGGGTCAGGTGGGCACCGTTCATATTAAAAAGGACAGGGTTCCACCATACGGGTGTATATGTCCAGAGATTACCCTGTATTGCTATCATTTCAACCGCGAATTCCTGGATTTGCCCCCACGCGATACATACTGCCAGTTCAGATATACGAAACCGGGTAAAATGCGGACCACGTAGTAGCTTTCGCGTCAGGCCTATTCCCAGCATGAATATAGCGCCATCCCAGAAGGTATGCAACAGTGGCTGCGTAAAGGGAGGCAATGGCCATGGGGATGTCCTGATGAAGGCGGGTGTATCGGAAAACTCCGGGCCCACCAGGAAGAATCCGAATTCCCACACCGCGCCAATGAGCACACCCACCCAGAACAGGTAGAAGGTTTCTCGGGATATTCTTTTTGTTGCATAGGCAGCCGTGAAGAAAAGCAAAATGCATACGGCTACCAGCACATCACCCCAGTGTAGAAGCTGGCTCATATTAACCCTCCGCTGAAAGGCATTGTATCACTTCACCAACGTACATCCTGTGATAGTCATTATTATATAACTTCTCGATATCCGGCGACAGAAAATGTGCGGGATCTATGTCCTGGTAGTATATGGTTCGGCATTCTATCACCAGCCGGGATTCTTCGAAATACACGCAGCCGTTTTCTGACTCAACAGGGGTCAGGCCGGTTTCTATGGTTTTATTTACATCCCGTCCTGAATGGCTGCCGCAGTATTTCAGTGCGTTTCGGTGCTTTTCTTCCATAAAATTCAGGGTATACACGTCGTTACTTTCCACGAAGTTGAAAGTATGCCGCTGGGGACGAATAAATATAAAGCTCACCGGCTTATGCCAGAGTATCCCCAGTCCCCCCCATGACGCCGTCATCATGTTATGAGAATCTAACGTACCGGAGGTTATCAGCATCCAGTCGTCACCAATAAGGGAGAATGGATTATCAGTAATGTCAGCAGCATCAATTCTTTTCAAGCTCATACCCGCTCCTTGTAATTGATTTTTCATTATGATGCATATATATAATGCCCTGTTGCAAGTATTATTTTATCAGCACCGATTACTCTTAAAAGATTTACCACAGGGGCACAGAGAAACAGAGTGTTTCGTTTTTAATCTTTTAAGGATCACCGCAAAGTCGCGAATGAAAAAATGTTACTGACATTTGGAGGGTGGTATGTAGACTGTTTACCAGTGTACATGATCATAATGGAGGCATCGATGTTCAGCAAGGGTGCAATAGAGTGGATACATCAGGCGGCCAGCATTCAGCGATGGAATGATCATCTTCGGCCCGCGGAACTTACGGAACTTGACAAACAGGCCCATAAAATGATCATCGCTTACGTGATCGCCAGGTACGAATCAGAATCAGGCAGCCATGTATTTGACTGGATAAAGCTTATTGAAGGCGGAATAATTGAATTTCTTCATCGTGTAGTGGTAACCGACATCAAGCCACCGGTTTTTCATAAAATCATGAAGGAGAAAGGGAACGAACTGAACCGATGGGTGCTGCAGGAACTTCAGGGCGATATCAATACCATTGCAGGTGGATTCAGTGACAAGTTCGAGGAATACTTTTTTAACGAGAACTACTCGGTTGTGGAGAAACGTATTCTTCGGGCAGCCCATTATCTTGCTACCAACTGGGAATTCAGGATAATTTACCCCGGTAATTCTTTCATGCAGGATATTGATAAGACAAAAGGGGAGATAGAAGCCCAGATAGAAAAGCACAATGACCTGGTGGGAGTTCAGAAAATATTACTGCACAGGGACATTTCAGGTTTCATAAATCTTTGCGGCCAGTTACGCCTGCAGCAACGCTGGGCTCAGACCCCGAGGATACCTCATACCTCTGTGCTGGGTCATATGCTGATCGTTGCAATACTGAGTTATTTCTGTTCAATGGAAGCAGGGTTCACCAGGCAGAGAATATACAATAATTTCTTTGCCTCACTTTTTCATGACCTCCCCGAGGTTCTCACCCGTGATATTGTCTCACCACTGAAAAGATCAGTTGAGGGGCTCGATGATATCATAAAGGAATACGAGAAGCTCCAGGCGGAAGAGAAAATTTACCCACTGATACCCGAGAGCTGGCATTCAGAGATCCGTTATTTTACTGAAAATGAGTTTACCAGCAAGATCATGCGTGACGGGAACATCGAGTATGATATACCCATTGAGGAGATGAACACAACGTATAATCATGATAAATACAATCCCCTCGATGGCATAATGCTGAAAGGTTGTGATGATCTTGCCGCCTTCATTGAGGCATCACTTTCAATTAAATACGGCATCAAACCCGAGGCCCTTGAAAACGGCAGGCGAAGTATTTACGATAAATACAAAAGCCGAAAGATCGGCAACCTTGATTTTGGCATGGTGTTCGATTATTTTAACTGATAAAAAATACCGTTACCGGTTTATTTCATGAATAAAAATTATCCCAAAATACCAGATGAAAAAGAATGTTATCGCCTGATGGATGAATACCAGATGCTTCCCAACATCGTTGAACACTCACGCCAGGTGATGAAGGTTGCACTGGTAATAGCTGATAACCTGAAAGAAAAAAACACCGTAAACCGGGACCTGGTTATTGCCGCATCCCTGCTGCATGATATTACTAAAACACAGGGACTTACGACGGGTGAGCCGCATGACAAAACCGGGGCAGAACTTCTTCGAAAACTTGATATGCCGGAGATCGCCTACATAGTGGGCGAACACGTTTTTTTCACTAATTTCAACCCGGAAGGGCCTGTTGAAGAAAGGGAACTTGTATATTATGCGGACAAACGTGTTATGCACCATACAATTGTTACCGTGGATCAGCGGATTAATGACTTGCTCTCTCGATACGGAACAACACCTGATCGACGGGAACGAATTCTTTTAAACAGCAGGATGATATATTTTATTGATGAAAAACTTCAACGCAATGTTAATGACAATCTTGAACAACTGATATCCCGGTTGCCAGCACTGTAATATGAGCAGAGGATATCTCATACTCGATTGTTATGTTGATGAACCAGCCTGTTTTGGTGTGCCCCCCTTTCTTTCTCCTTATCCCAGGTACATTTACGGCGCGTTAATTGATGCGGGGATAGATCCAGGCCACATAGATTATGTAACCATAGACATGGTCCGTGACAATCACTACCTGATTAAAAATGAATACAAGTTGGTTTTGCTGATCGGGGGGGCCGCGGTTCCGGGAAAATACCTGGGTTACAAAATTGGAACCCTGTCGGAAATCAACACCATACTACACAGCAACTCTCACCTGGAATTTGCTATTGGCGGGCTTGTAGCGTATACAATGGGTGATGAAATTTTAAAACAGGTTCATGTATGTACCAGCGATATTGAAAAATTTGCCTTTGCACATGCCCGCTGTTCAACAGAATACGGGAACAGAACCTACGGGGAGCTGGACCGCTGGGCTGTGTACGGGGTTCACATGGTGAACCAACACCCGGATTTCCCCCAACTTGTGTGTGAGATTGAAACATACCGGGGATGTCCCAGAAGATCTCATTGCTCATTCTGCTCAGAAGGTATTTACAGCTGCGACGTAGAATACCGCCAGCAGTTATCAATACTGGCCGAGGTTGATGAGCTTATTAAAATGGGCATTTCACGCTTCAGGATTGGAAGACAGGCCGATATAATCGCCTACAAGTCATCCATGAATGAATTTTCCTCAGGCTTTCCCAAACCGGATGTTATTCCGGTTACCAGCCTTTTTAGGGAATTGCAATCCCGGAAAGAGGCTGGCCTGATAAAAGTACTTAACGTGGATAATGCCAATCCAGGCACTATTTTCCATTATCCACGTGAATCCTCGCAAATTATTGAAGCCATAGCACAGGCGGTTACCCCTGATGATACGCTGCCCCTGGGGGTTGAATCTTTTGATACGAATGTAATAAAAAAGAACAACCTGAAATTGCCGGGTGACCGGGTTAAGGAGGTGATACGTCTCATTAACGAGAGAGGCGGCTTTAAAACGGGGGGACAGTATGCCCTGCTTCCCGGAATTAATCTAATACATGGACTTCCCGGTGAAACAGCTGAAACCTTTAAAATAAACTATTATTACCTGAAAGAAATCATGGATGAAGGCCTGCTTTTAAAACGCATTAACATACGAAGCATATTACCTTTCCCCGGGACACCTGCAGCAATCAACGGTCATCATGTTTCCATTAAGGTACGCAACAGGTATGATTATTACCGTCAGAAAATACGTGAGGATATTGACCATACCATGCTGCAACGGATATATCCCGCAGGAACTATTCTAGATGATGTAAGAATAGAAGAACGCCATCATGATCATTCCCTGGGAAGACAATTAAAAAGTTATGCCATAACTATACGCATTCCCCTGCCGGTAAAACTAAAAGAGTTTCTGAGTGTAATAATCACCGGCCAACGTGAGCGTTCCCTTACTGGTCTTCCCCATCCCATTGCAATTAACCTGCTGCCGAAAAAAGCACTGGAGGTAATACCGGGAATCAGCAAAACAACCGCCTCGGACATCGTCCTTACGCGGCCCTTTGCGTCATATAATCAGGTTGAAAAATATTTAAAAAACGTGGAGATTGATATCCGCGAATCCATCAGGGCAGGATTTCAGTAACGCTTTCTTTCCTTGTCGTGGTTCAGCTTATTCATTATATATACCGCGATATATCCACCGATAAATCCCGCGATTATATTAACTCCTGTTTCATATACAAGAAACTGCAATATTCTAATAACGATATCCAGAAGAAGCTTGTCCAGAATAAATCCACCAATAAGAGCGCCCACAACTCCTACTACCATCCCGCCGATGTATCCACCGAAAAGATCTCTTCTTTTTAATGTATAGAAAATCCAGGATACTATCGCACCAAGGCCTATATAGATTGCGATTGCTAAAAGATTTTTCAAAAATTGAATCACTGCATCCGACATCTGTTATCCTCCTACTCCAGGAAAAAGAGTTCACCTTTACCTTTTCTCAGTATTGTAACATCACCCTCTGAAAAGTCAACCATGGTGGATACTTCTGATTTTTGCGGTCCAATACTTAATACCAGGTCAACTTCGTTTCTAAACTGTTTTTCAAGTTCATCCGGATCTACCATGTAATCACCGGATGCTGTATTAACACTTGCTGACATTATGGGCCGTCCAAGAGTTCTCTCAAGTTCAAGTGCTATATTACTTGCAGGAATCCTTACACCGATAGTCTTCTGATTGGTAGTTGCAATTCTTGGAACCAGCTTTGAGGCCTTGAAAATGTATGTATATGGACCCGGCAGAGTTTTCCTCATTATCTTAAAGGCGTTATCAGAAACATTACGGACGTACTTGTGCATTTCTGATATATCCGAAAATATAAAACTCAGGGGTTTATTTCTGTGTATTTTTTTTAACCGGTAAATTCTTTCAATAGCGCGTTTGTCCTGTATATCACAACCATATGCGTACACGGTATCCGTTGGATAGATTATTACTCCACCCTCTTTCAGTATGTCACTGGCTTTCTGTATAAAACGCTTTTGCGGATTTTGTTCGTTAACAACAAATATCATTATACGCACCTGTTATGATATCATGACAGCTATACTGTTACACATATTATCAATCTATCGTCAATAAAATTAAAATACTGCAGTCATGAAGAGACATAAAAATTTAAGAAAAAAATGTAAGGCTTTTGCAGGAGTGCCGTCTGCAAAAGCCTTAAACCCGGTAAATGTAATAATAGGAGTGTTACTAACTATCGATTAATTAATACATCGGATTATGTCATCTAAGCTTAAGTAAAAAAATTTCACCACAGGGGCACAGAGAAACATAGGTAAGAAAAAAGAAATGACAACATGGAACTTGATTTCTACACTGTATCTAGTAGATTTATATGGAAAAACTAATTATATTTTATTATATTAAAACAAAAACTTTGTATATGAAATGCAGGTAATATGCCACAGATTGATTTTAAAATAAAGAGCAGGGACCTGGACACACTTATACAGATTATACATGCCAATGATGCTGACGCCGATGTTGATCTTGTTCGGAAAGCTTATGATTATGCCTACAATGCTCACCATGACCAGGAGCGTCTTTCAGGGGAACCATTTATTATCCATCCACTGGAGGTGGCGATAATTCTTGCCAACCTCAAGATGGATACTACCACTATTGCCGCTGCCCTGCTGCATGACGTAGTGGAGGATACCGAAATCTCTCTTAAAGAGTTGACCAGACTGTTCGGAGATGAAGTAACACAACTTGTTGACGGTGTCACGAAAATATCGTCATTAAAAAAAAGAACCAGACATCAAGAGCAGGCACACAGCCTGAGAAAGATGCTTCTTGCCACTATAAAAGATGTACGTGTAATTATAGTAAAGCTTGCTGACAAGCTTCATAATATGCGCACAATAATGTTTCACCCGCCCCATAAGCAGCGAAGAATCGCAGAAGAGGTACGTGATATCTACGCCCCAATGGCGGGCCGGCTTGGAATGTCACAGATCCGTTCCGAACTGGAAGACCTCTCATTCATGGTGCTGCACGCTGATGAATTTGAAAAAATTTCCCAAAATGTAAAACAGCGGCGCAATGAAATCGAGACCTATATTGAAGAAATTCGGGATACCATTCAACAGCATCTTGCTGAACTGAACATAAACGCACAGATAAACGGCAGGGTTAAGCATTATTATTCAATATACCGTAAAATTCATTACCAGGGTAAAACATTCGATGACATATTTGACCTGAGGGCTATACGTATAATTACCGACGAGATCAGGGACTGTTACGGCATCCTTGGTATAATTCATACCCTGTGGACACCAATTGCCGGTCGCTTCAAAGACTACATCGCGGTACCCAAGTCAAACATGTACCAGTCGCTGCATACCAGCGTCATAGGACCGGGTGGGCATCCACTGGAAATTCAGATTCGAACCTGGGAAATGCATGCCACCGCCGAGATGGGAATAGCCGCCCACTGGCTTTACAAGGAAGGCCCCGCCGGGGTAAAAAACGAGTATAAGAATCTTACAATTCTTCAGGACATCAACAAGTGGCAAACAGAAGTCAAGGACACCCGCGAGTTCATGAAAGAGCTCAAGATGGACCTCTATGAAGACGAGATCTTCGTATTTACACCCAGGGGGAAAATAGTAAAACTTGCCAAAGGTGCCACCCCCGTTGATTTTGCCTATATGATACACACCGAGGTGGGAAATCACTGCATAGGCGCCAAGGTGAACAATAACATGGTTCCGCTGAAAACCGAGCTCAATAGTGGTGATATTGTGGAGATCATGACAAGTAAGAAAGGACACCCCTCACAGGCATGGTTGAAATTCGTTAAATCATCTAATGCAAGGTACAAGATACGAAACTGGCTTCGAAAAAACACTGAAACACACAGGGATGAGGAGCGTGAAGAAGAACAGAAGGAAAAGAAAGATCAGATCCAGAAAACCGCCGAGGTAACAATACCTGAACAGGAGATGATCAAGATAAAGAATTACACCAATAAAAAAGATGCAGGTGTAAGTATAGATGGTACCTCCAATGTGATGATACGACTATCACAATGCTGCCAGCCTATCCCCGGAGATGATGTTATCGGCTTCATTACCAGGGGACGGGGAATCACCATACATAAGAAAACATGTCCTTCAATTCAAAAACTGAAAACTCAAAGTGAAAGATTTATACACGTGGTATGGGAAGGTTCGGAAAGCACATATCCTGTTAAACTGGCAGTACATGGTTTCGACAGGCCCAACCTGCTTAAAGATGTGGCAGACGAGATTGGTATGGCAAAGACCAACATTCTAAAGGCAGAAGCACAGGTGCTGGCAGAAGACAACGCATTGTTTAAATTCGTTCTTGAAGTAAGAAGTGTTGAACATTTGAATGATATCATTTCAAGGCTGAAAAACTTAAAAAACATTACGGAAGTCTACAAGATAAACGAAAAGGTTGTTCTTAAATAATATATCCATGAAAATACTCCTTGGCTCATCATCTCCCCGCAGGTTAGAGATACTCTCCATGTTTTTTCAGGATATTACCGTAATTAAGCCACATATTGACGAATCAATTCTACCTGGTGAATCACCGACAGGGCATGTTACACGGCTGGCACTGCAGAAAAGTATGTCCATTGGCAGCCTTCACCAATACACCAGGGAGGAGGCCCTGCTCATTACTTCTGACACTACTGTGACTATCCACAATGAGATACTTGGCAAGCCCACTGGGCATGATGACGCTATACGAATGCTGACACGACTTTCAGGGAAAACCCATAGGGTCATTACCGGTATTACTCTCGCCTTTACACATATGGGAAACGTCCGCAGAATAACCGGTTCAGAAGCAACTGCCGTCACGTTTAAACCCCTTGACAACAGTGAAATTGGAAAGTACCTCTCCCTGATCCATTACAGGGATAAAGCAGGATCATACGCCATACAGGATCATGGTGATATGATCATCAGGGAAATCGAGGGATCATATTCAAATGTTATCGGGTTTCCCCTTCGGCTTTTCTGGAAGATGAGCCTGGAAGCAGGAATATTAGAATGGATATAGTTATTCTTATTACCTCATTTCCTGCAAAATAGATTGACATTTTAAATTTATTATATAGACTATATGTCGAACTGTTAAGTATAAATCAGCGAGGAGCAGCGAAATGAAACAAAGAAAACAGTATATAGTAGACAAAAAATTTCAGCTTAAAACAACCTTTTCTGTTATCGGTATCGTATTTATCGTTATCGCCATTGTCATTGGTGCCATCGGGGTAAACATTACCATGAATAACACGAGATTATCTCATGTAGTGGAAATTCAGGATAATATAGTTGAAGCCCTTATCGCGTACTCACAATCATCCGAAGGCACCAGCCAGAAGGTTGCCATTAAGAATATCGCAAATGATCATTTTAACAACTTAAAGACCATCAGGGATATTATTAAAACAAACAACACATTACTCATCATCCTGATCGCATTTATCCTGTTACAGGGATTTGTACTATATATTGTCTTAATAAGGAAAACCCACAAAATTGCCGGGCCAATATATGTAATGAGAAATTATATGCAGGATATTATCAATGGAACACTTCCTGACCCACGGCCACTTCGTAAAAATGATGAATTGAAAGATTTTTACACGCATTTCACGCAAATGGTTGATGAACTGAAAAAAAGAGAGCAAAAGTAGGTACTGCATATTCCTTACTTTATCTTTATTGTCGATTAATGAAAAAACCCCGGAAACAGTTCCGGGGTTTTTTAAATTAATTGCCTAACAAATCTATCTTACCAGCTTTAATAATCTTTCAACAGTTTCTGCAACAAGGGGATCATTGCTGTTTCGACAGTAGACTGAGAAATGAACCGGGGGGGATATTTTAGTTTTATACAGTTTGTAATACTTGGTTGAAAAAATAAGATCATACCTGCCATCTTTTTTTCCAAAAAAATACTCACTCATAATAGTTGTGCCCGCGTCGGGATCATACACCTTCACGCTGTATCCATGCTCATGACGAAATATATCACGCCCTGCTTCCAGCTTTTTCACTAGCAGGCCAATTGAATTCATTTTATATGAATAACTCATTCTGAATATATTTCCATTGATGATTTCCTGCTTCATCTCTTTGAATGATTTATAGAAAGAGGTGGCAGGTTTGGCCGGTTTTGTTGTTTTATTTGGTTCAGGATAATATTCAAGAATTTCATCAGGTTTGTTATCATTGTCATTGTCACTGATCATGGAAACAACTTTTTCTATACCGGTAAAATCACCAATGATTATTGTGGTATTCTCCCCCAGGGACTGCAGTATGAAATAATTACGAAAATCTTCAGGAACCGGCATAAAACGAAGCCGTTGAGATGTTATCTTTTCCTGTATAAAAGATGATGTCTGGTACTGCCCTGAAAGACTCAACGTCCCTGTTGCAATCATGAGTATAATTACAAGAAACATCGATGATAAGTACCGTGAAGATATTATTTTTTTCATCATAATTCCTACCTGTAATTCCTTATTCGTTCAGAAAACCCGGCATGCCTGCAATTCCCTTTGCCGCATAACATCAGGTATAGTATACTATACCCGATAGTATTGCAAATATTTTTTTATTTGTTCATGACTATTCGATCCATAAAAAAAACTTGAAAAATATATAACACCATCCCATCATAGTGCTTTATTCCGGCGGGTGTAATTCAGTGGTAGAATGTCAGCTTCCCAAGCTGAACGTCGCCGGTTCGACCCCGGTCACCCGCTCATTGTACATACCCGGGTGATAGATAAGCACTTGACTGACATGGACAGCCTGGTAAAATCGGAATTGACTTATTTGAAGCATATAGAACATGTTTACACAACACTAGCGGATTCCTTTTCTAATCTTTCGATACGTATTTCAGGGGTACTACGATATAATGGGCATCAGCGATAATTATGCATACATAAAGCAGAGGATCGAAGAGACTGCCAATGCTTCCAACAGGAATCCTGATGATATATCAATAATAGCTGTCTGTAAAACATTTCCGCCAGATGTGGTGCAAAACGCCATAGACAATGGAATTACACTCCTTGGAGAGAACAAGATACAGGAAGCCCGAAGCAAGATACCGGCACTCAGGGGAATTTTCAGTGTTCACCTTGTTGGTCACCTGCAATCGAACAAGGCAAAATACGCGGTTCAGTTATTTGACTGCATCCATTCAATAGACAAGTTCAGTACCGCGGAGAAGTTAAGTGAAGAAGCGCAAAAAGCGGGAAAAACTATGGACATACTTGTACAGGTAAATACTTCGGGTGAATCGTCAAAGTTTGGCGTGTCACCTGATGAAACTGAAGCTCTATGCAGGCAGATATTACCCCTTGAGAACCTTTCACTGAGGGGATTAATGACCATTGGCCCAAATACCGACAATCAGGACAGTATCAGGCAGGCATTCATACAACTGAGGGAGCTGCGGGACGACATAAACAGTAACACTGAAATGAAATTGAAAGATCTTTCCATGGGCATGTCATCAGATTTCCAGATTGCCGTGGAAGAAGGGGCAACCATGGTTCGAATTGGCAGCTCCATTTTCGGTACAAGGAGTTATACATGAGACAATCCCTGAAATCAATTACTGTTGGCTGTGTGGGGCTTGGCAACATGGGATCTGCCATTGTGAGGGGATTGTCAAACACCATGCCCGGTGATAATATCTTTGGCTTTGATATCGATGAAGAGAAGGCCACACGGTTAGCAGGCACTTCGGGGATAAAACCTGTTAGCACTCTTACAGAAATAACTGAGAATTGTGATTATATCATACTTGCGGTCAAGCCTGACATGATAACCGGGGTCACCACTGAACTCAAAGATATACTCAAACCTGATACCGTACTCATTTCTATCGCGGCAGGTATTTCCAACGCTGTTATCGAGTCCTCGCTTAATAAAAAGCATAAGATCCTCAGATGCATGCCAAATACCCCATCTCTGGTCGGTGAAGGAATGCTTGTTCTTTCGCCTAACGCCGAGATGGATGAAAAATCTATCAACGTGGCCCACGCAATATTCAGCGTTCTGGGAAAAGTGCTCATACTTCCTGAAAAGATGATGGACGCGGTTACCGGTGTATCCGGCAGCGGTCCCGCTTACGTGTTTACCATGATCAATGCCATGGCAGACGGTGCTGTTCGCATGGGCATACCCCGAACCGAGGCCCTGACCCTGGCAGCCCAGACGGTATACGGTGCGGCAAAGATGGTGCTCGAAACCGGCGATGACCCCATTGTACTTCGGGGTAAAGTCACTTCACCGGGAGGTACCACCATTGAAGGGGTTTTTGAACTTGAAGACGCCGGTTTTTCAGGTACCGTGATGAGGGCCATTGAGTCTGCCACAATTAAATCCAGGCAACTGGGGGCCAGGTAATGTTTCGCTGGATACCCATCACGAATTACCATATATGGCAGCTGCAGAAGATAGCAACGGCATTATCAATACTTACAGTTACAGTTTTTATTATCGGCAACATTATATGTGCCTTTTGTAAGGACAGGGTTGTTGCAACCGATGAATGGTATGTGCTTAAAGACGGGTTCCCGTTATTTACTGATTCTGACAGGTATATCAAGATACTTCAGTCTTATCCACATAATCCCGGCGTGAAAATCAACTTTCACACTATGCGACAGGGCGAATCGTTCTGGGATGTTGCCCGAAGAAACAGGATAAGCATGGAAACCCTGATTGCGGCAAATCCCTTTTTAACAACATTAACTGCCAGCGAAGGAACGATCATTGTGGTTCCAAATGAAGAAGGGGTTCTTATGGCATGTGACTCAATAACCGACCCGTGGCGAATGTCAAAAAAGCTTGAAGAACACCGGGAAATATCAGGAGAATACCTTCCACATTTTTTCGAGATATTCAGCCTTGATGATATCCGGTTTGTTTTTTTTAAAAAAGCTGTTCCGGTTATTGTGAACGATTCCCTTGAAAAACTGTACTCAGTACGACGTACCTTCAGAAAACCTGTTCGCGGATTTTATACCTCCCTTTACGGGGACAGGGTTGATCCAATATTTCACGGTATGCGTTTTCATAATGGTATTGATATTAACGCAAGGTATGGCACACCAATTCGTCCGGTACGAAAAGGTATTGTGAACTTCTGCGGATGGCGTGATGGTTATGGGTATACAATCATGATACAGCATGACGATGGATACGAAAGCCTTTATGGTCATTGCAGCAAGATACTGGTTGAGAAAGGAGACATGGTGGAAACCTCCACAGTCATCGGCAGAATTGGCTCAACCGGGAGATCTACCGGTCCCCACCTTCATTTTACACTGTATCATCACGGCAAGGTGATCAACCCCATCCTCTTCGTCTGGTAATATCAAATCCGGGTATAAAATTGTTGTAGCATCCCCCTGGTCAGTATATCATTATAATGATGAACGCGTAATACTACAATTGATTGTAACAGGTAAACCTGGTATACTATGAATAATGATATCAATAACCCGGTAGAAATTGAGCTGGGTGACAGGATAGATCTTCATATGTTTCACCCCCGTGATGCGAAAGCAATCGTGGAAGAATTTATCTATAATGCCGTGAAAAAGGGCATCTCACCGGTAATTATAATACATGGGAAAGGAAAATCGGTGCTAAAACAAGCTGTTCACAAGAAGCTTGCCACGTTACCAATGGTGAAATCATTTAAGGACGCGGGGAGCAACTGGGGAGCAACCGAAATTGAGCTCGAGATAGACAAAGGAGATACTTGATTATGAGCAGTAAAGTTATTATAACAGGGGGAACAGGATTCATTGGATCACATCTAACAGGTCTGCTGGCGAAAAAAGGATATGAAATCGTAATACTCACCAGGGATCCAGGTAAGAAAAATAACGAAACGCCATCCATCTCTTACGCGAAATGGGACGGCAAAACATCCGCCGGATGGGGTCATCACGTGGATGGAGCTTTTGCCATTATCAACCTGGCGGGTGAATCCATAGCAGGTATGGGATGGACTGAATCAAAGAAAGAAAAGATACGTAACAGCAGGATCAACGCCGGTAACGCGATTCTTGAAGCAGTCAGGGATTCGAAGAATAGACCTGAAGTTGTGATACAGGGCTCCGCATCAGGATATTACGGCTCACGTGGTAATGCTGAACTTACCGAGGAGTGTGACCCGGGGGATGGATTTCTTGCAGACCTTGCTTCAGAATGGGAATCCTCCACTGCCCCGGTAAAGGATATGGGTGTTCGTCACGTTACCATCCGTACCTCACTTGTTCTTGCTTCCAGCGGGGGATTTCTTTCTCTTGTCACCATCCCATTCAAATTTTTCGTGGGTGGACATGTGGGCAGCGGTACACAGTGGATGCCGTGGATTCACCTCGAGGACGAGATTGAAGCCATATGCTGGCTGATGGAGAATAAAAAATCTTCAGGTGCCTACAACCTGTCAGCTCCTGACCAACTTCGATCACGGGGGTTCTTCAAAACACTGGGGAAAGTGATGGGTCGGCCCTCATGGTTTCACCTTCCCGGATTTTTATTTCGAATGCTCCCGGGAGAGATGGCGGACGAACTGCTTCTGTCCAGTGCCAGGGTTGTGCCATCACGATTGACAGAGGAAGGATTCCAGTTCAGGTTTCCCCACCTGGAAAACGCTTTACAATATTCATTGTCAGGTTAAACCATCCCTGTAATTAAATTTTATACATGTAGAGTTCTCGACACCATGGAAACCGAACCATCATATACTTTTTCTGAACAGTTATTCAAGGTACTGGAATGGGATTCTATTATCTCAAGGCTGCGCGCCCATTGCGCAACCGATCCGGGTAAAGAATACGTTGACAACCTGCATCCCCTGTCAATCGACGGGGTTCGTACGCAGATGACCAAGCTGCACCAGTTGATGGAGCTGTTTCTCAAGGGAAAGGCTTTTGACCTTGGAGGTCTTGGGGATATTCTTGTTTTTCTCTCAAGATCAGAACGCTCGGGCAGGTTAACTGTTGAAGAGCTTGCCATGGTAAAAAAATCAGTGCTGGCAGCGCACCGTTCAATTGAATTCATGAAAGAACATGAAGAAGAAATTCCATCCTTAAAAGATGAAAAAAGTCATCTTTACCCCCTGCCAGATCTTCGGGATACCCTTATAAAAGCCATTGACGACCAGGAAGAGTTAAACGAGAATTATTTTCCAGGTCTGAAAAAGATTCGGCAAAGTATCTTTTCATTACGGAAGGATATCGAGAAAAAACTGGGCAGTATGCTCAATTCACCTGAGCTTGCCCAGGTGCTTCAGGAAAAGGTTCATTCTCTCAGGAACGATCGCTACGTGGTGCTGGTTAAGGCTTCAATGAGAAACCGCATCAGGGGGACAGTTCATGACACCTCGTCTACCGGTGCCACACTCTACCTTGAACCCGAATCTATTGCTGATATCAACAACCAGCTGGTTCTCAAGCGGGTGGAATACCTGAGAGAACTGGAAAGAATTTTGCAGGTGCTGACCGCCCAGGTGGCAGACCACGCTGAAGAACTTCGTCAAAACCAGGCGATACTGTCATATCTTGACTTTCTCAGTGCCGCTGCCCGGCTGGGAGCCCGTATGAAGGCCTCCATGCCGGTTATTACGGATACCCCTCATGTTCATCTCATCAAGGCAAGACATCCCATGCTGGCCCTCACCCAACCTGATGACGTGGTGCCGGGTGATATTTCTCTTGGGGATGATTACAATTGTCTCATTATTTCAGGGGTAAACACCGGGGGTAAAACGGTTCTTCTGAAAACCATAGGCCTGTTGACACTGATGACCGCATATGGTCTTCTTATCCCCGCCAGTCCCGATTCAAGGATTGGCATATTCAGCCGTATCTACGCGGATATCGGGGATGATCAGAACCTTTCACAATCACTGTCCACATTCTCAGGCCAGATAGTTATAATCAGGGACATGCTCAAGAATGCCACTGATGATTCGCTGGTGCTAATTGATGAGATTATTGTGGGCACAGACCCCAGGCAGGGGGCGGCACTGGCACAGGCTGTACTTGAGGCCATGGCCGACACCGGTGCGCGGGTGGTGACCACCACACATTACACCGAACTGAAAGAACTTGCATCACGTGATTCACGATTTCAAAACGCGTCGGTGGCTTTTGACGTGAATTCTCTGCGTCCCACCTACCAGGTGAATATTGGCCTTCCGGGGGTAAGTTATGCCCTTGAGATTGCCAGGCTGTATGAACTGCAAAACAATGTGCTGGACCGTTCTAAAGAGCTTCTTGACAGCAGAACCCTTTCGGTAGAATCACTTTTGGAACAACTGCAGCAGAAAGACCAGGAGATCAATGAAACCAGGAAACATCTTCTCATGCTGCAGAAAGAACTCTCTTCAGAAAAGGATAAATACTCCAGGAAAATACATGACCTCAATAGAAAAATTGAAGAGGTGAAAGCGGGAACAGGCATAGAGTTCATTGAAGAGTTGAAAGAATACAGAAAACGTGTGGCCGACCGCATTTCCCAACTGCAGCATGGCGACCTGCAAAATGCCGGACAGCTTCAGCAAGACCTGATAGATATGCAGCAGAGGATTGAAGGAAACGTGGCTGAATCAAGGAAAAGAGGCCTTTCTGATTCATTTCAGTCCTTTGATGGTACTAACGCGAAAAAGGGTGACCGCTTATACATTCAGCCCCTTGAAACCTATGGCACCATTGACGAGATTGACAACAGGAATAATACCGCAAAATTGATTCTTGGAAACGCCATCACCTCTCAGCACCGTTTTGAAGAACTGCTGATACCACCACATGGTCAGGGTAAAAAGGACACCGGGAAAGAAAAGAAAAAACCTTCCATCGTCTATGAAGGGGCTGTTGCAGAGATACCCGTTACCGTGCAGACAAGCTACAACACCGTTGATCTCAGGGGACTTCGGGTAGACGAAGCCATCAACAAGGCTGAATCCCTGTTTGATAAAATGACACGCAGCGGTATCTATTCCGCGGTGGTTATTCATGGCCATGGCACGGGGGCTTTGAAAAAGGCTATACGTGAACACCTGGGTCATTCATCATACGTGAGGGATTTTCGTCCAGGACAGCAGGGAGAAGGTGGTGATGGGGTTACCATCACCATGCTGCGGGCCTGATTGTAATTTTATATCTTTTCCAGTATGGTTGCCTCATACGGACCGAGAAGCGGCATTTCAGCTATTACCTCCCCTTCCCCCCTGTGGGTCGAAAGAAGCACTTTCCACGGTGTTGGTGCGTCATACCGCACCATCGCCCTTCTGGGTTTATCTTTAAAGTTCAACAGCACAAGGTTGGTTTTCCCCTCGTACGAACGGTAATAGGCGTATATATCCCTGCCGGGACCTGGTACCGGTTCCCATGAACCCATGGTAAGAACCATGCTGTTTTTTCTCAAACGCAGCAGGCTTTTGTACCATGCGAGCAATGATCCCCGGTCATTCTGCTGGTCTTTCACGTTTACCCTTTTATAATCGGGATTTACCGGAAGCCACGGTTTTTTATCAGAAAACCCCGCGAAGGGGGTGCTGTCCCATTGCATGGGGGTTCGCTCGGGGTCCCTGCCGGGATGGAAGGGCCAGTATTTTTTACCAACCGGGTCTTTGAGCTGGTCGCGCTTTATTTTGCCGTCTTTCATACCGATCTCGTCACCGTAGTAGATGAATGGGGTACCCTTCAGGGTAAGCAGCAGCGCGGCCAGTACCCTGCTTCTCCTCTCAGCTTCTGCGTCCCCCCCCAGCCGTGACATTGTTCTTGGCTGGTCGTGGTTTCCAAGCACATGGCAGGGCCAACCCTTTTCGGGGATAAGTGACATCCAGGTGTCCACACTTTTTTTATAGTGCTTCGCCCCCCATTTAGAATATAACATGGTGAAATCAAATGAAAGATGGAGTTCGTCATCACCATTTCCAAGATAGCGGGCTGCCTGCCTGACATTGCCTGGTTTTTCTACGTACACCTCGCCAACGGACATCCTTTCTGAATACGAATCCAGCAGGCGTCTGAAATCGTTCAGCAGGTCGTGTACCTCGGGCCGGTTACGGTCGTATATATGTTTCTGCAGATCATATGGCCGTGGATAGGGGCCGATGCCGAAGGGATTATTTCTGAACTTGTCATCCTTGATAAACCAGTTTACCACGTCCAGGCGAAATCCGTCCACACCCCGGTCCAGCCAGTAACGGATCTCGTCGAACATGGCTTTCTTCAGCTGGGGACTTCGCCAGTTCAGGTCGGGTTGCTCTTTCAGAAATGTGTGCAGGTAGTACTGTCCGGTCAGGTCGTCCCATTCCCAGGCGCGTCCGCCGAAAGAGGCATACCAGTTGTTGGGATATTTCCCCTTTTGGCCCTCATGCCATATATACCAGTCACGTTTTGGATTGTCCCGTGACGACCTGGAGTCGAGAAACCATGGATGGAGGTGGGACGAATGGTTCATCACCAGGTCCATGAGAATATGTATGTTGCGCTTGCGGGCCTCTTTGATAAATTTCTCAAAATCCTCGTTACTGCCGAAGATGGGATCGATTGCCCTGTAATCACTTATATCATATCCGAAATCATACATGGGCGACCTGTTAATGGGCGACAACCATATACCATCAATGCCGAGATCCTGAAGATAATCCAGTTTGGCATGAATGCCGGGGATATCACCGATGCCGTCATTGTTGGTATCATAAAAACTCCTGGGATATATCTGGTATATTACCCCGTGCTTCCACCATAGCCAGTCTTTGTTCATTGGTCGCTCCTTCTTTTCACATTCGCGATGAATAGTAATATATAGCTGGTATTGCACGCAAGGAAAAAACCGCATCGGGGTCACAGTCACAGAAATTATAAAAAGTTCTTGCTGACTTACATAAGTTGATGTTTAATAGAAAAAGTTTTGCTGGATATTGTGATTTTTTTAATAATTAATGGAACATAATATGGATTTTCCTGTTCGATGTTCATACATTATAAATCAGAGTTAACGCAGGGAATAATTGAGATATGATGAATGTAGATACTGAAAAGAAAAAGAATTTCAGGGTTGAGCAAAGCAGGGAGAAACTAAAGATATCTTCGCTGATGCTTGAGAAAGAGCTGTACAACGATTCCATCATTTATTCATATCTATCCATGTTTTACGCGGTGCGCATTCTTCTTATCGACGATGGTCAGGATTCAGATGATCATAACAGGATACTTGAACTGGTAGAAGAATATTACTCTCCTAACGGGTGGACAGAACTGGATATTGTAGATATATTGCACAACGCCCGGACATTTAAAGAAATGCTGGAAAACGACGACGGTATACGTGTCTCACGGACACAGGCTGAACACTTTAACAGGAATGCTGATAATATCCTTAACGAAGTACTGAAAAGCAAGGCTAGCTACCTTTAGTAATCCAGCTTGAACCATCCCTGTAAAACTCTTTTTTCCATACCGGAACGGTTTTTTTAATGGTATCTATGATATACCGTGATGCCGAGTATGCTTCATCACGATGAGGTGAGGATACTCCGATAATGATACTAACCTGGCCTGGCAACACTTTTCCATACCTGTGAATTACTGCACAATCAGTTAGATCCCATTTAGCGGATGCATCACGAAGGATCTTTTCCAGTTCCTTTTCTGCCATCTCATGGTACAACTGGTACTCAAGGTGGGTTACCTCTTTTTCGCCGGTTTTATTCCTGGCCTGTCCGGTGAAAATAACAACAGCTCCGTCTGATTCTTTTCCAACCTTTTGGGTGATTTCATTGATATCGATGGGGTTTTCCTGGAACCTGCAGTATACCATGTTGCCCCCTACCCGCCACTCACGGGAGGAAAAATCGCAAGGACATCACCGTCTTTCAGTTCATGGTTATGCTCTGCGTACTCCTCGTTAACCGCCGCCAGTAATGAGTCATTTATATTTTCCAGTTTGGGATATTCACCCTGTAAATTCTTCAAAACATACCCCACAGTTTTCCCTTCTGTTATCTCAATGCTGGAGGAAGAAAAACCGGTGATATCCGTTACCGTGGCAAATGTTTTGACTGTAATTTTCATAAACAATACAAATATACTATTATTTTTTTCTTTCTTCTCTTTTCTCTTCTCTTTTCTTCATGAACAGGTAATGCTTAATATAGGGTTGCAGGCTCTCATTATAGCTGCTTAACACCAGGTCTTCGGAGTTTTTAAGAATCTGGTCAAGATTTACCTTGCTTATATCCTCTGATGAGGTATCTATGTATGTTTTAAATCTCTTCACCACTTCCTTATCAACCGCGTCATGCGCAAGTTTATTCATTGTCTTTGACAGCTTCTGAAGATTGGTCTTCTTCTTCGATCTTTTAGTTATTGACGATTGACTGGTCTTTGCGGCCATAAATACATACTCCTCCAGGTTCAAAATAGTCGGCGATAGTAGATCGCCCGTTACTTATTGTAAACTAAATTTTTTATTAATGAAATATTCATGAAAACCGAAAATAGTAACATTGTGTCATATCATACTAATCCATCAGGGTATTAATTATGAAATGCGTAAAATGCGGAAAACAACTAAACAGTCTCAACCACTACTATGTTCCCGGCAAAGGGAAAACCAGGGGTACTCGATACTGTATAGATTGCGCGAAAATTGAAAACATTATTACCCTTGTGTAATTCTCCACAATACTCATAATGAATTAACTGCAGCTTATCAGTCGTTAAACTTCAATCTTTTGTGACTACTCAGCTATAACTAAAATATTGATCACTTACTTCATAATGAAAAAGAATTTGAGCATCTCCCCCCGCCGAAGGCGGGGGAGATGCTGGATTATTATTCATTTTAGAATAATTTGTAATTATTCAGCATG
>CAZVRB010000034.1:0-33276 GCA_964629365.1 uncultured Leptospiraceae bacterium | reverse complement strand
GATGAATTGAATTTAATAAGACGTGACATTTTTATAGCACATCAAATACATCATTCAGTGGTAATTCAGCAGCTACCTGATCTTGCCCATATCCGGGTCGCGTACAGGTATATCCCCATGCAGAAAATGGGAGGCGACTTTTACGATATTATTAAAATTGATGAGAATCATACCGGTGTTATCATGGCAGACGTATCAGGACATGGTATATCAGCAGCCATTATTTGCGCAATGCTGAAAATGGCATTCGGGTTCTACCAGGAATATGCTGATCAACCGGGATCATTGTTAACCAGTATAAATCGGATTATGTACGAATACCTTGAGAGTAATTATATTACCGGTTGTTATGCATATATAGATACTTCAAAAAGTGAAATTACAGTGGCAAATGCCGGGCACTGGTCTCCAATATTGATACAGGAAAAAGGAATATTTACCGAATGGGCGAAGTCCCTTCCAATTGGATGGGTGCAGGACATGGCCTACGAAGAAACTACCGCGAACATTCATTCGGGCGACAGGATTGTCCTATATACTGATGGTGTTATTGAAACGAGAAACAGTGAAGGTACCATGTTCGGTTATGATAATTTTCAATTGCAGGTAATGAAGGATAATGATAGTGATGGAGAATTACTGGTAGAGAATGTGGTACAGGTTATCAGGCAATGGGCTGAACTTGGCCAGAATGAAGGATTTGAAGACGATGTCACTATTATGGTTCTTGATATTGTATAGATTAGTGAAAGTTATTAGAATGTTTTTAATAATTGTGATTGCATTAATGAACAGAACAAGTATAATTGTCACCATTGCAATATTACTAATGGGAATGGATACGTGCTATTATGATTGTTGAGATAATTGAATTGACCAGTTTAAAAGTCGGGGATATAAATTATGATACAATCATATTCAGGGTTGGCGTTGCTGATCTAATGGATATTGATAGAACCAATGATGTATACCAGTTCCTGTTAACCATTGTAAATGGTGGTGTAAAAAAAGTGATAATTGACATGGAAGGACTTGAATTTATTGACAGCCAGGGAATTGGTGCAATTATAGAAATAACCAAGCTTTTAAGGGCACAAAACGGAGATCTTGTGTTCATTAATGTACCGGAAAGAATTGAAACTATCTTCAAGCCCATAAATCTTCAACGATTTATAAAGGTGTTTCCCGCTGTTAATGAGGCGGTTCATTTTCTTAAGTTTATATGAAGAAAATAGTGGAAATATCACTACCCGTAAGGGGTCGAATATAAAAATTTATTAACGAGTGGTATAGCACATGAATATTAATTGCGAAGTAATCAACATATCAACAGTGAACAAAAAAGATATTGATTATAGTACCGTAATTTTCAAGGTTGATTTTCCCGGAAAGATGGATCTGGAAATTTCAAATGATTTCTGGGTGCTTTTTAACACACTTGTTAATGGTGGCGCACAGAAGATTGTTGTGGACATGCGAAATGTTGAGTATATCGACAGCGCGGGGATCGGTATTCTGATCAACACGGCCAAGATGCTGCGTAAAGACAAAGGGGACCTTGTGATATCAAACGTGACTGAAGGAGTGAAAGTAGTACTGGATGTCATAAACCTGGAAAAGTTTATCAAGTTTTTTAATACAGACATAGAAGCAGTAAATCATTTCCGTTACCTCTGATATTATTCATCCATGAAAATGATCTGACGATGAAGTTCAAAATTCTGAAATAACTGCTTTATCTCATCTTGCTTTTCCCCGGCGGGGACGGGCTCAACCGTTGAAATCATCTCACCTGTATCACTTATATGGTGATGCAGCTTTACAATATACCCGGGAATAAATATAAAACCACATCCTCCTGTACCACAACAGCTTCTGTCTGTAATTGAAAAGCCTGTTAAATATAAAATTGTTCGCGAACCTGCCTTTACAGTTGATTCTTCAATGTATTCATAATGACCAGATATGGATTCTACAGGCTCATTCAATCTTGGATGTGTGTACTCTTTTGTGTTCATACTATAATGTAACTGGTAGCACTCAGCAGGTCAAGACTGGAAAAAACAATAAAAAAGTTTTGACGTGGAAGAATAAAAAGGTATCAATATTGTAATTGAATTATTGATATTGCAAAACAAATAATATTTAAAAACATGGAGGATTGTATGAAATTTCGGTTTATTAGCATTATTCTCGTGATGGTGGTCGCACTGGCCTTTTCCGGATGTTACATGTTTGCCAAGTCTGATACTTATTATGGAGTGAATACACTTGACAAAGATATAATATTCCTTGTTGACATTTCAGGGAGTATGGAAGGGAAAAACGAGGGGAATGTAACAGACAAGTTGAGGGCAGAGGCAATGGACAGGGCCGGTGATAAGGTTGGCAATATGATCGGTGGCAAAGTCGGAGGTCTGGTAGCGGGACAGATGAAAAAGGAATCTACTAAACTGGCAAGTGCCAAACGTGAACTACTTCCCGCCATAAGAGGTTTGCAACCATCAACTAACTTCACTGTTATTACATTTTCAAGCAAGGTTAACATGTGGAAAAGATCACTTGTTCCCGCCAGTGAAACGAACAAGAGCCTGGCCATGGCATTTGTTAAAAAATTGTCAGCAACAGGTGGAACCAATGCCATGGCAGGACTCAGCCAGTCGTTTTCTCTGAGTGGGGCAGATATTATATTTTTTCTTTCTGACGGGCATCCTTCAGATGCACGGCCTGATGATATTCTCAAACGGGTTGATAAATTGAACAGCAAGCGTGGTGTTGCCATATATTCAATTGGCCTTGGAGATGACAAGGACGAGGTGTTCATGAAAAATCTTGCTGATGAAAATAACGGGAAATATGTTGAAAGATAAACGGGTAATGAAGAATCATTCTTCATATGTTACAAGAGTTAATTGATGAAAGGCAACATAGAAGACGTTCGAGATGCTTACAAGGGCAAAAAGATTGCCATTGATGATCTACCGGAAATAATCGCCCCCGGTAACAGGATATTTCTAAGCAGTGGACCTGCAACCCCCGTGAAGACGGTTAATGGTATATTGAATTCAGACAACCCGGGAATGCAGGACCTGGAAATAATACAGCTGATAACCATGGGGGATTACCTGCGTAGTGATACTCCAAATTCATACAAGTACAGGCTTCGAACGTTTAATGTTGGCGAGAGTATTACCAGGGATGTTGAGCAGGGAAAAGTTGATTTTATACCGGCGCACCTGGTGGAAATTCCATTCATATTTTCATCAGGTGCAATTGGTGTAGATGTTGCAATTATCCAGGTATCCCCACCTGATCACAGGGGATTCATGAGCCTGGGGATTGCCATAGATGTTGCAAATATTGTGATAAAGAACGCGTCAGTGGTAATTGCAGAGGTTAATCCTTTTGTGCCGGTTACCTATGGTGAAACTTCCATTCATATAAACCAGGTTAATCATATAATCGAAAGCGATTTACCTTTACTTGAACGAAATCAAAAGAAGTACGATGATATTATTGACAGGATAGGATGGCACATTTCAAACCTCATTGATGATGGGTCAACTGTGGCCCTTCATGTGGGGCGCCTGTTCGATTCAGTGGCAGCACACCTGGTTAGCAAAAACAACCTTAAGATATACAGCCATATAATTTCTGACTGGGTAATGAACCTGGTAGAATCTGGTGCCCTTTCAATGGATCGCGGAATGCGGAATATAAGCCCCGTGTCTACCAGCTATTGTTATGGTTCCAGGGCGTTGTATGATTACGTAAGCAGAAATCCCATGTTTGAATTTATGCCTCTTAATCGTCTTACTTTTCCTACATCTTTATATAGAATCCCGAAACTGGTCAGCGTGATGAATGTAAAGAAGATTGATCTCTCTGGTGAATCGGTGGTATTTCATTCAGGAGATAACCTGATATCAGGATACGAGAGCAAGCTTAATTTTGCCGTTGGTGCAGCATTCTCCAGGGGGGGCAAAGCCATAGTGGCACTGCGCTCACTTGACCAGTTTGGTAACAGCAATATAATGGTTAAACCTTCAGAATCATTTGAACAGATACGGTCAACACTGGGTGTTACACGATACGTTATAACAGAATATGGTGTGGCCAGCCTTTTTGGTAAATCTATTCGTGAACGTGCCCTGGCAATGATTGATGTAGCACACCCAAATCATCGTGAACGACTTCTTGAAGACGCAAAAGATGCAGGATACGTGTACCAGGACCAGGTGTACAGATTGGACAATGCACTTCATTATCCCGTATCCCTCGAAACGGTGAAAACATTCAAAGATGGAATGGAAGTAAGATTCAGACCCATTAAGCATTCAGATGAAGACATGATGAGAAGGCTTTTTTATAATTTTTCCGATGAATCAAAATATCTCAGGTATTTTGCCAGGATACGCATAATGCCGCATAAACAGATGCAGGAGTATGTGAATATTGATTATGATCAATCGCTTTCCATAGTGGGAATAGTTCAGCAGAAGGGTGCAGAGCGTATTATAGCCGAGGCGCGTTACGCCTTCGACGAAAGGGATAGCGTATACGAGATGGCTTTTATAGTTGATGAAGAATACCAGGGATTCGGAATTGCGACCTTCCTGCTGAAATACCTGCTTAAGATAGGCAGGGAACGTGGTATAGCGAAAATGACGGCGAACGTATTACCCCAAAACGATGCCATGAAGCATGTATTTGAAAAAGCAGGAGTCCCCTTTAATCGAAAATTTGATGAAGGGGTAATTCGTTTTGAATTCGAACCAGCCGTTGAAGATATTGTTATATAACCATCCAAAGAGGAGCTCGTAATACTGAACAGGGGTTCTCACGGAGGCACGGTGAGTCGTACATTGTACACTGATTTCACAGGCCAGCCCTGTCATTCCGGCCGAAGTGCCGGAATCTCATGAACCAGTAGTTTAGAATAATAGATTCCTGCCTGCGCAGGAATGACAGAGGTACATCAACCACAAAGCCAAATATATCCCCGGGAATATAAAAAAAAAGAGAGCGCAGGGTTTACATGATTTTTACATAATGTCTGGCTAAAATGGGGATTTGGCCGTCCAGTTTGATTCGTCGATTACATAATCACCAAAAACAGATGGTGCGTCTGCCTGGAGTAATTTCAGCATTTCAATGGTTACCCTGCGTATTTCCCACTGGGCAAATCTTTCCAGGCGTAATGAGAACACATGCCGTAATTCCCTGAAATTTGCGCTGAATACAATCTGGCTTTCCAGGGCGTTGGGTAATAGAAAACGCGCATCCTCTTTTTTAATGCCTGCTTCCCTGAGTTTGTTATATGCCTTTCGTGAATCTTCGATAAAGTTTCTATATACCTCAGCAGCACTATCGTTTTTCAGTACTTCCGGTGGGATTATATAATTGAATTCTGATTCGTTAACATATCTCTGTGATTGCTGCGAAAAACTTGCCACACGATGGCGAACAAGCTGATGGGTAAAGGCGCGGGAGGCTCCTTCAATTCGAAAAGAAGCAGTGGCGTGTTCAAGTATTGAGTGATGACCATTCTTGATGCATTTCCGTATGAAATTCTTTTCACTTTCATCGGTAATGCGCTCAAGGGAAAGGTAGCATGTCCTTCCGGCCTCTTCTATGAGTTTTTCCGCATTGGGTGTTATTGCAAGAAGTGTTACAACAGGTTCTTTGTATTCCATATTCTGATCCTGTAAAAATTATTATATCTGCATTCCTGAGAATCCGAGAAAGGCCATTGCCAACAGGCCCGCGATAACAAATGTGATAGGAAGACCCCGAAGGTTTTCAGGGATATCTGCCAGTTCAATACGTTCACGTATTCCCGCCAGGAGTAGCAATGCAAGCATGAAACCAAGTCCGGCTCCAAGTCCCTGCACTACTGTTTTGAGAAGACCCATTTCAGCGGTAACGAATCCAGATTCGATGTTCAGTACGGCAACCCCCAGTACGGCACAGTTTGTAGTAATAAGCGGAAGAAAAATCCCCAGTGCCTGGTATAATGACGGGGAGACCTTTTCAATTACCATCTCCACCAGCTGTACAAGTGATGCGATAACTATGATGAAAGCGATGGTTCTCAGATAGGTGATATCGTATGGTACAAGAATGAACTTGTAGATAAGATAGGTGAAAAAAGAAGCCATGGTCATTACAAAAATAACAGCAAACCCCATACCCACTGCTGAATCAAGTTTCTTGGAAACACCAATAAAAGGGCATAACCCCAGCATCTGTGAAAGCACATAGTTGTTTACGAAAATAGTGCTGATCAATATCGCGAATAGAACTTTAATCTCCATCAGTTACCCCCTCCTTGACTTGATGGCATTCATGGCCCAGAGCATCAGCCCGAGAGTAACAAAAGCCCCTGGTGGGAGAATCATCATGGTGGCCGGCTTGATGCCTGGAATCAGGGTCAATCCAAAAAGCTTATTGGCCCCGAGAGTTTCACGAAAGAATGCCAGTACAAAAAGGGTCAGGCCAAAACCGACACCCATACCGAGACCGTCAAGTATGGATCTGCCAAGGGTGTTCTTTGAGGCGAATTCTTCAGCCCTGCCAAGTATCATACAGTTTACAACTATCAGCGGTATAAATATTCCAAGTGCTTTATACACATCAGGCTGAAATGCTTTCAGGGTCAACTCGACTATGATAACAAAACTTGCGATGATAGTAATAAAAATGGGTATTCTAATATGGGGTGGAACACCCTGGCGTATAATTGACACAAGGATGTTCGAACTGACAAGTACAAATGAAGTGGCAAGGCCCATCCACAGGGCGTTGGACACAGATGTTGTTACTGCAAGGGTAGGGCAAAGTCCGATTCCCAGAACAAGGATTGGATTTTTTTCCCAGAGTCCCTTCATGAAAATATTAATATAACTCATTGTGCCCGTGTCCTCCCATCTGATGATTTATTTCGTGCCTGATGCAGCTTTCCAATACCCTTCGTGATAGCGTCACGAACAGTTTTGGTTGTAATTGTGGCACCGGTTATAGTGGTTATAGCGTTTTTCTCACGCAGTTGTTCTCTCATCGATGGCTGCCAGTCACCTTTTTTTACAATCTCAATCTGCTGATCAACCGATAGCCCGGTGAACTGTTCCTGGAACCAGGGACGAGAAGGTTCTTTTTCTGTCTTTACTTTTTTGCTTCCAAACAAATCCCCGAATATGTATCCAAAGAAGGTTTCTGTGGAAGCAACCTCAGTACAACGTGCACCCAGGCCGGGGGTTTCAGTTTGAGAAAGTATGGATAAACCAAGAATTTCATCTTTCTCGTTTACCCCAACCATTACTCGAATATCACCTGAATAGCCGGGCTGGCTGGCTATAAAAGCGAAAGCGTTGAGGGTAGTTCCCCTTTCTTTTTTCTTTGCTGTCCAGTACACAAAATCTTTACCATCTAATGAAACGTTTTTTTTATCCTGAATCTGGTAACCGGGAAATACCACTGATAAAGCATTCTCCTGTTTTTCTTTCTCCTGTTCCTGTATGGCAGGACGTGTCACGTCGTTTATGTGCGACAACGCGAATGCCGCGATAAATGCGATAATTGCGATTAGTATTGTTGATTGAATTATTTCCCTGATGGTCATTGCATTCTCCGATAATGAATATTCACGGGTTAATTCTTTTCCGTACCGAAAACCCTGGGTTTTGTCAACCTGTCGATAAGAGGGACAGCCGCGTTCATCAGAAGAATAGAATAAGATACTCCTTCAGGGTATCCTCCCCAGAGTCTAATTACCGACGTGATTATGCCGCAGCCCGCGCCAAAAATAATCATGCCCCTCGCTGTCACAGGTGAGGTGACCATGTCTGTTGCCATGTAAAAGGCGCCAAGCATTAATCCTCCTGATAAAAGATGGAATAGAATGGCCCGGTATGGCATATCAGAATCAATAAAAAGATAATACATGAGCATAATGATAACAACTGTGCCAATATATGATACAGGAATGTGCCAGGTGATTATTCTTTTGTAAAGTAGAAAGGCTGCCCCGATGAGTATGAACAGTGCTGATGTTTCACCAATACATCCACCGATGTTTCCCATGAACAGTGATTTGAGCATCTCACCTGAAAAAAGAAATTCATATAGCTGCCCGGGCGCAACAGCAAGGTCTTTGAGAAGACCTGGTCCATCCTTGAGAACACCAAGGGGGGTGGCGGACGTGATTGTATCCACGGCCTCCTGGCTGAGCGATTGTACCCCGGGAAGACTTGATGACAGAACATTCCCGGATGAAAATGGATGCCAGGTGGTTGTCATTTCAACCGGCCATGAGGCCATCAAAAATGCCCTTCCCGCAAGGGCGGGGTTGAAAATGTTGAAACCAATTCCCCCGAAAAGCTGCTTTGCTATAATAATAGCAAAGACAGACCCAAGGACTACCATCCATACGGGAGCATGGGGTGGTACATTCATTGCCAGCAAAAGCCCGGTTAATGCTGCAGACCCGTCAAGGGCGGTAACTTTTCTTTTAAGAAGAAACTGGTATGCGGCTTCGGCAGCCACTGCGGTAACAACAGCTGCGCCAATAATCAGAAGAACCTGGTAACCGAACAGGTATATGGAGTTGATTGTTACAGGCAGAAGAGATATGACAACCAGCCACATCACTTTTCTCACGGAATCTTTTGATCGAATATGCGGAGCATTCGATAGTACAAGATCTTCTTGTAATCTCTTTTCATCAGCCATGATAGTACCGGTTCCTTGTGTAATCTGAGGTAACAGTATCAGCGTTTCGCACTGAATGTCACCTGGGCCAGTTTAATGAAATGGCTCAGTGGCCGTTTTGAGGGACATACGTATGTACATGAACCGCACATTATGCAGTCGAATGGATGAAGAGTCTCGGCGATATCATATCGCTGTTTTTCAACAGCATTGCCCAGTTCATTGGGCATAAGTTGCATTGGACAGGCCGCGACACACCTGCCACATCGTATGCAAGGACTGTAATCATGAATTGCAACTTCGTCCTGCCCAAGAATTAGTACTCCGGATGTCCCTTTTACCACGGATGTCTCCATGTGGTTCAGTGCCAGTCCGCACATGGGGCCGCCCATTATTACCTTTGCGGGTTTTCCCGTGAGACCGCCGCATTCTTCAATTATATCTGTAATCCGGGCTCCAATTCTCACCTTGTAATTGCCCGGATTTTTGACTATACTTCCTGTTACTGTAAGATATCTCTCGATGAGGGGTTTCCCGAATAGAACTGCTTCCCGCATCGCGAAAATGGTTCCAACATTATTCACCACCACACCTACGTCAAGGGGAAGTTCACCTGAGGGTACCTCTCTTTTTAGGATGGTATATATAAGTTGCTTCTCTGCTCCCTGTGGGTATTTGACCGGCAGGGGATGGAGTTCTATGGTTTCATTGAAGTTGCCGTTTTCGATAGCTTTTGAAATTGCTTTAATGGCTTCAGGTTTGTTCTTTTCTATACCGATGGCGGCCTTGTTGATTTTAAGTATTTTTAATGTAATGCGTATACCCTCGATGATCTCATCAGGATAGGTCTGCATCAACATGTCGTCGACGGTAAGGTAGGGTTCGCATTCGGCCCCGTTCACGACAAAGGTATCAATTTCCCTGTGCTCGGGGGGGCTAAGCTTTACCGCGGTGGGGAACGCGGCTCCACCCATACCGGTTATGCCGGCTTCGTGTACAAGATTCATTAGTTCATCAGAAGATAATTTTTCCCAGTTTCGTGGTTCAACATTTTTTCCTGAAGATGAAAAGGATCCTTCTGCTTCAACAACCACGCATTGCCCATGTTCAGAATACACGGTTGGGTAATCAGTAATTTCAACAACCCTGCCGGGAATAGAGGCGTGTACGTTGGCGCTGATAAATCCATCCGCTCTTCCTATCATCTGTCCTTCTTCCACAATATCATCAACTTCGACCATCGGAACAGCAGGTTTCCCGATGTGTTGCTGCAGCGGGATGTAACACCTGTGAGGTATAGAAAGATTTACAAACGGCTTATCCCTGCTCAAATTCTTGTTTCCGGAGGGATGTATGCCGCCTTTGAATGTTTTTAAAAGCATATATTATTCCCTGGTTGAATATATCTCATCTTTAATCGGAAGCTCTTTTCTCAGGTTCTTGATATATGGATACAGTTCACCTGCTTCAGCGTAACCGTCACAATCATCCATTATACGCCTGGCTACTGTAAAATACTTATAGAGTTTTTCTTCTCCTGAGCGTTTGACCCACTTTTTCTTCATGCATCGTACACGTAATACGTACCTGTCAGGTTCAGACTCATATTGCCTGATTACAATACAATTGAGACAATTCGCGCAGAATATCTTTTCTTTTACCATGTGACGCTCCTTGCGTGGTTCATGTAACTGTATATTTCATGGTGACTTTTTTCAAAAAATTACACCTGCCAAAAGGCGGGCAGTCAAGTATTTTTTAAAATAGTTATTTTCTGTCAAATACATTTCACTGTTATGTTCGGAAAAAGTTATGGCAGGGGAATAAAATACTATCAGGATTTTAAATTCTTATTTACAAATACATACTCTATGATATATGTCTGCATCTCTACTATGTAGCTTATTTCAGAATGAATTCCAGCCATTCAGGATGCATCGATCTTTTAAGTATCCCGGGCACGAGGAGCAACAATACATGAAGGTGTTATTAATAAACCCTCCTTATCCATTTGAGGAATCACCATCCCCCCCTTTTGGTCTTATGGCACTTGCCGCATACCTGGTTGAACAAGGTGTTACCGTTAAAATTGAAGATTATATCGTGAATCCCTACTCAATGGACAGGATACAGGAAGTGATGGACACCTTTAAACCGGACGTGGTGGGTGCTACCGGTGTAACCATGACTATTAATCGAAGCCTGAATATTCTCAGGGATTACCGTTCATGCAATCCGAACATCAAGACTGTTCTGGGTGGTCCGCATGTAACCTTTGATGCCAATGCTATACTTGAAAGCAATCCATGGATAGATTATATTGTTCGGGGAGAAGGTGAACTAACTTTTGTGGAACTGCTTGAAAACATTGATTCTCCATCCTCAATGGAACACGTAAAGGGCATTTCATACAGGAAACACGGTAAGGTTCACAATAATCCACGAAGAGCTTTTATTGAGGATATAAACATTCTGCCTTTTCCAGCCAGGCATCTTGTGGAATTGAGCAAGTACCGTGCCCTTGGTTTTCCTGTCAACCTTATGACATCACGGGGATGTCCATTCTCCTGTATATTCTGTGTGGGCAGTAAAATGGTTGGGCGAAGGGTCCGTTATTTTGACGTAGAAAGAATTGTTGACGAATTTGAAATGCTGTCAAAGCTGCAATTCAAGCAGATAAATGTAGTGGATGACCTGTTTACTTCTAACAAGAAACGATGTATTGCTATATGTAAAAGTATTATTAACAGGGGCATATCTCATCCCTGGACAGCATTTGCCCGTGTTGATACAGTTAACCGTGAATTGCTAGAAAATCTCAAGGAAGCAGGATGTACCACCCTCTGTTTCGGTATTGAAAGCGGGAACCAGGAAATACTTGACCGTGTGAAAAAGAAAATAACCCTGGAAAAATGCAGAAAGGCGGTTGACCTGTGTAAAGAAGTTGGTATCGATCCAATGACATCGTATATACTTGGACTTCCTGGAGAAACCCCCGAGACGGTTCGTAAAACGATGGATTTCGCAAAAGAACTCAGCCCTAATTACGGGTATCATATACTGGCTCCATTCCCCGGAACAGAGGTGCGTGATAAAAAAGAAGAGTATGGCATGCGAATTTTAACCAGCGACTGGGATCAATATGATGCCAACAGGTCGGTGGCAGATACAGGAGCCATTTCACATCAACAGATTGATAGCATTGTGAATGAATTCAACGATGGTATTGTACGCTACGTGAAGGATATTCAGAAGAAACTTGATAATGGGGAATCATTACCTGAAGATGAAAGAACCCTTTACCAGAATATTCGCTCATTCGAGATCACCAGGGATATTATCATGAACAGGGTAATCGAACAATTCAATGAAATGACCAATGGTGCTCCTGACGAAGCGGTAATAGGACTTCTAGAAAAGCATATTTCCCGTAGCCTCAATACCCGTGATGGAGAGGTGAAGCAGGAATTGGACAGGCTTCTTGCCCTTGGCTGTTTCAGTGTGAAGAGAAGCAATAATGAAACCACTATCGCATGGGAATAGTCTTTCTTACTTCGTTACTTTTACCATGAACACCACGCCGAAATGCTTGAGAAAGGGAAACCTGTCATTAGCCTTTTTTTCAAACCAGTCTGATATTTTTCTCAGCCTGCGATGAAATGATCGTGGGATGAGTATGTATTGCCAGGTCCAACGGGTATGAAAATTCCATGGGGGCCTGAATTCATGGGCCGTAATGGATACGTCTTTGTACATCTTCCCGGTTATCTTCTTAATTTCTCCAATCCTGTAAAATCGCATTCTGATGGGGTCTTTCACACGAAACAGGTGAATGCTTACAAACTGTAAAAAACTGAACAAGAAGTTTTCAGGGGCAAACCTACCGGGGACGCGAATATAGGCAACACCTCCGGGTTTGAGAATTCTCTGTACCTCTGAGAACACTGCTTTCCCGTTTGCTTTTGAGAGATGCTGAAGAACCAGCAGTGAATATACCTTGTCAAATGAATTGTCCTTAAAAGGAAGACAGGTGCCGTCTCCCTGTAGCAATGGTGCTTTGTGTCCCTGTTTCTGGAGATGCTGCCGTGTTAGTGTAAGCATATTATGGGAAATATCCAGTCCCATCGCGTCAGCATTCCTGTCAAGTACAGGTTTCAGTACCCGGCCCCATCCGCACCCCAGGTCAAGTATTCTTTCATTCCCGGTTACTGGAAATGGCGGGGGGGCATCCAGAAGGTCACCATAGAAATCTTTCAGTATGACTTCTACCCCAAGAGTAATAAAAGGCGCGTCCTTTAACGCGCCTTCGTCCCAGACCCTGACGTATTCGTTGAAAAAATCGTTATCGCGTACAATCAAAGCAATGCTCCTGTATTTTCGCCCGTCCTAGCGTTGTGTGAGATTAGTCGGGTCGGTAAGATTATTTGCTGTACCCTTGTTGTCCACTGTTGCTTGCAATGATGCCATTGCCCTGAGAACTGTATTATAATCGTTCCCGGCGTTCCAGAACAGGTATCCTTCGGCACCGGCATCATTGCTTGCCTTGACCTGCTTGAGTATGTAATCTTCGTTGTAATTGCTAACCCGCCATTTAAATGCCTGGAGCCATGGACGTACACGGGTATTTCCCGCGCGGGCCTTTACCCTTTTGCATCCCTGGTAAATAAAATAATAGGGGTTGTCACCAGGTTTGTTGAAACCGTCAAAATCGTCATTAAAGTGCGAGGGATAAAGCATCGGTGATATCACATCGCAATAACGGGCCAGTAGTTCAACTTTTTGTCCTGTTTTCCTTATATCAACCGTTTTGCCCCATGCCACTACGCCAAATATATCGATGGAAACCCTTGTGTTGCTGGCATGTAATTCTTCGTAGGCTCTTTTAAGGAAATGAGCGATAACTTCTTCTTTCTGCATTTTTCCAAAGTGCCACGCGTAGCTGGCATCTGAAAGATTACCAACAGTGGGGAAACGAATATAATCAAACTGGATTTCGTCCACCCCGTAATGAGCCAGCTCAAGGGCTATGGCGATGTTGTAATCCTGCACGTACTTGTTGGTGGGATCACACCATAATTCTTTTGAACCTTCATTCCATATTCTGCCGGTTGACCTGGACTGTATTGCGTATTCGGGTTTCTTTTTAACAAGCAGATGATCTCTGAATACTGCCGTCCTTGCGATGACATAATAATCGAGTGACTTGAATATACGTATAAGTGAGGCAATATCGTCCACGGTTCGCTTTTTATGAGTGTCAAGCTCCTGAACAGCGGGTACATGACTGAGATAGCTGATTATTCCCGGTATATCCTTCACATCGAAAACAATTGTATTGATGCCATTTTCCCGTAAACTTTTGAGGGACTTGATGAAATTATAACTACCAAGGCTGTTACCTGTAAAATACAGGCCCCGCACAGGTGGGATTGACGGCATCGAGGATTTTTTCAAATCCACCACGGCGGCCGGCAGAGAGTGGGGAATGTACAATATGTCATTCTTGCTGATGGTTGCTGAAGCAAGGGCGTTAGCCTCTATGATGGCTTTTCTGAGATTGTAGATTCTATAATAGTGGGTATACTTTAAAAGGTTATCAGATATTTGGGATACTGTCTCATTGCCAGAAGATCGATAAAATAACATTTGCCCGGAGTGGTAAATGTTATCCTCTTCGGCTGCATATGGCCGCATATATTTCTTTTCCAGGGAGGGATATACGATAGTAAAGCGGTCCTTCTGGTTCATATTTGAGAACATGGAGAGGAGGTATCCCCTGCAGTAATCGATTTTATATATAACATAATCTTTCTTCAGTATGCCCAGAAGGGTTATCAGGATGAGTATCAGTGTTGTGATAATAATTGTACTTTTTCGCTTTGCCATAAAAATGTTTCCCTTTCAGTTTGTATCACTTAAAACGGATCCGCTTATCATTTCAATTATTTTATTGTTTCACATTGAAATAATTGTATGTTGTGCTGGTTTTCTATTATATGTATCGTCATGATCACCTCTGAAGTGGAATTAAATTGATAAAAAGAAGGCATATATACCCGGGAGCAGAAACAGGCTGGTAAAAATCGCAAATTTGCATGAAATATTATTGCCTTAACAACCGATGGAACTATACTATTGTTCTGTACATATATTATAATCATCAACTGATTGGTACAGTGGAGACATACAAGTGTACATGTCAATGAATGTTCCCGGTTTTATTAAGAAAATAGTGCAGCGTATTCTATCTACCTGGAACGGTGTTCGGTCGTTTTATCTTTACGTTGTGAGTATTATTAAATCATTCAAATCTATCCGGTATCTTCGTTTCAGGTCACTATACAGTATTGTTGTAAACCAGACACGTTTTACAGGCATAGATGCACTGCCGCTATTAATGATTATCGCATTAATGCTGGGTGGTACAGTTATAATTCAGGCACATACCAATTTCCCAAAATTCGGAATTGAAAGTTTTATCGGCAACCTGCTGGTTATAATAATCGCAAGAGAACTTGGACCGCTGGCTACCGCGATGATAGTTGTCAGCAGGTCGGGATCGGCAATAGCTGCAGAGATTGCTACCCAGACGCAGAACCGGGAGATATTATCCCTCGAGTTGATGGGAATAGATACCAAGTTGTATATTATCCTGCCCAGGATAATCGCGTCAATTATCGCAATTTTTTCTCTTATAATTATCTTTGACATTGTGGCCTTTTTCGGTGGATACCTGTTGTCAATTTCTACCGTGTATATTCCCATTGGCGTTTTTATACAGACCCTGCTTGATGCATTCAGTTTCAATGACCTTTTTATAACCATATTAAAAAGCCTTATTTACGGGATATTAATACCACTTATCGCCTGTTATTACGGACTCAAACCAAGGTCTAACTTTGAAATTCCGATATACGTTTCACAGGCGGTAGTTCGAACCCTGCTTGTTATTTTTGTTATTAACGCGTTTATTTCAGCGCTATTTTATTTCTAGGGATATATATGGATGCTGCATGTACACATAATAGAGAGATAGTTACACTTAAGAATGTTTCATATACTTATGAGGGAAACAGGCTGATAAATGATATTTCAATATCAATTTGTCTTGGTGAAGATATAGTTTTTTTCGGGGCTGAGAATTCGGGTATAGACTTTATCTGTCAGCTCATTGTAAATGCAGCAGGAGAATTTGAAGGGGATGTTTTTTTTGATGGAAGGCCGATTAAAGATTTCGATGAAATAGAGGTGCATAACTTCAGAAAAGGATTCGGCTATTTACAGAGGAATTTTGGACTCATTAACAACATGGATGTCTTTGAAAATATTGCGCTGCCGTTGCGGTATCATTCCCGCCTTACATCCCGCGAAGTGGATGAGCGGGTAGAGTCCATGGTTGAATATCTCAAGCTTGAGCATTGCGCCAGGCGTCGTCCTGTTCATCTCTCCTCATCTGAGCTACTGAGAACTTCTTACGGACGTTCCATCGCCCTTGATCCTGACCTTCTGCTCATAGAACATCCCCTTGAAGAACAATGCCTTTTGAACGTGCAGGTGTTCATGTCTGCCCTGCAAAACCGGGCGTTTGCCCCGCATAAGTCGGTGATAATCGTTACTTATCGTCCTGAATTATATACTGAAATTTCTGAACGTTTTGTAATGCTGCATGAAGGACAAATAGTGTTCGACGGCAGCACTGATGAGTTTGCACGGGCCGAGAATCCATATGTGAAACAATTTCTGCAGGCATCCATTGATGGGCCTATGCAAATGCTGTAAAAGGAGGTCGTGGTATGGTAAAGCTTGAAAAAAATGAAGTGCGGGTAGCGGTGTTTATCCTGTTTCCTGTATTAATACTACTGGTTTTTGTGGTGCTCAAACTTGGCTACTCGTTTGCCTCTTCTACAAAAGATATTTACCTGAAGGTTGACAGTATATCATCAATAAAAAACGGTACACAGGTGAAGGTTAAGGGATATACTATCGGAAGGGTTGTTGAAATTATCCCGGTATACCGGCCTGCATTGCATTTCCTGGCAGTAATGCGTGTTGAAAACGAAATAGTTATGTATGAAGATTGTACAGCTGTAATCCAGAATCAGAATATTATTGGTGATACCATAATTGAACTGAGAAATCCTGAAACCAAACAGGAATTTCTCAAGGAGTACGCGGTTATTGAGGGTATTGAATATGTTAACCTTGAGGCCCTGCTTCAGGATGTTCATGAGATGCTGGCTACTGTTACCAGTACAGTGGGGGTGCTCAGGGATATTTCACTGGACAGCAGGAGCAATATCAGGGTTTTGCTTTCCAACCTGTCCCGCAGTGTGGAAACGGTGAGTACGGTTCTTAATGATTCTCAAAAGGATATTATTGAGATAATGCGGTCGTTCAGAAAAACCGCTAAAACGATGGACGAAATTTCTACAGAGTTGAAACGGCACCCCCTTAAGTTTCTCATGAAAGGTGATAAGTAAACCGGGTATGCCATTTACCTCTGTTATTATCCCCACCCGCAACAGGTATGAAATACTGAAAAGGGCCATTGATTCTGTGTTTGCTCAGACATCTACCGATTATGAGTTGATAGTAGTGGATGACGGTTCTACTGATGATACCCCATTGATTGAAGAGGAGTATCGGGGCAAGCTGAAATATATACGGCAAACACATGCCGGGGTGAGTGCTGCCCGAAATCATGGGATCAAGGTATCGTCGTCGCCCTGGATAGCCTTCCTGGATTCTGATGATCAGTGGATGCCGGATAAACTCAGGGTACATGGTGAATACCTGGATAGTCTGAACCGGGAAGAGCGGATACACCAGGTAGATGAAATCTGGATTAGAAACGGGAGAAGGGTTAATCCCCGGCAGCGCCACGAGAAAAGGGGAGGGTGGATTTTTCCAGAATCGCTTCATCTTTGTCTTGTCAGTCCTTCAGCATCGATTATGCATCGTGCATTACTTCAAGAGACCGGTGGTTTTAACGAGAGGTTGCCCGCGTGTGAAGATTATGACCTCTGGCTTCGTATCAGCTGGAAAGAAAGAATCGGGTATATTCCACAATACATGGTAACACGGTATGGTGGTCATGCCGATCAGCTTTCGGCCAGGTATAAAGGAATGGACCGTTTCAGGGTTTATTCTATTTGCGGCTTGTTGAGAGACCATCATGGCGATATGCCGGGGGAATACCTGTCAGAAAGCATACAGGTAGCCATGAAAAAGTTAGTTATCCTGCAGCAGGGTGCTGAAAGAAGAAACAATGATTACCTGGCAGAAACGGCCAGGAGGGTCCAGGAAGATATTACAGCTGGTAACTATAGCAGTACAGCGTATCAGGACCTCTTAGAAGAATTGACTGATCCCGCATAATGATATCAAGATAAGGTTCTTCGGGGAAGGCCCGTGCGAAAAGTACGCTTCCGTTTTCATGCACCGCGTAAAAACGTGACGTACCTTTTTTCCCTGTGTAGGATACAGTGAAAACACCATTTGCGTATTGTATTGAATTGTGCCCTTCTCTTCTATCGAGTATATCAATGGGACGGTGTTTTTCCCGTGGGATCTGTACAAGGTACAGGTGAGACATTCCCAGGAAAAGGGCTGTACCTTCAGCATTTATGCATATCGACGCGCGAGCCCTGCTGTTTCCCTTAATTGGCACGTTGAATGAATCATTGTTGTGTATGTTAACCAGCAGCAGTTTGTCATTTCCTTTTCCTGATGGTCCGTAATGGACGGCACCAAACTTAGCGTTACTACTGATAGATACTGTTTTCACAAGGGAATTGTCAGGGGTCACACCCTTGTATACAATTTCTCCTTTCTTGTTCAGAAAATAATATGTTCCGTCAAGAAATCCTATTGAGGCTGCATTGCCCGGTTGTGAAAATCCCATACTGGTGCAAAAGCGCCCGGTAATTCTTTTTGATCCGGTATAATTGCCATTATAGTCTACCATCCTTACGGCACTGTTGTCGGCTGTTACCAGGAGAATAAGTTTACCTTCATATGAAAGGTGAGGATATTCGTGCGTTGAGAGGGTCCAGAAAGGTTCTTCCCTGTAATTGCGATATGATATTTTATCAGAAAGCTTGCCGTACTCAGCATAGTACATGCCGTTACCTGATGGTGCTAATATCCCTGTATCGGTAGAAGGGTTTGCCGCCACGGTGCCTTTCTCTTTGAACATGAGATATCCCTTATCTGTTTGTACCGGTCCAATTATATTTTTGGAATTATCCGTAAAAGGAGATGTGGCTATTGTGCTGGCAGACGAGATTTGCCCATACCACTGGGGAAAAATTTTAAAAGAATGTGAAGGCATAAGCCATGGGGCGAATCCCAGTGCGATGCCCGCAAGAAGGCCTGTAATAAAATAGCGCATGATTAATCCTGAAGATAACTTTTTAATTTCTGGCTTCTTGACGGATGCCGTAAGCGTCGAATGGCTTTCTTTTCTATCTGGCGAATCCTTTCTTTTGAAAGGTTGAACTTTTCACCAATTTGCTGTAATGACATGGGTTTGTTTCCGTATAGACCGAAACGCAATTTTAGAATTTCTTTTTCAGATGAAGTAAGTGTTTCAAGAACCTGGTCAAGGGCGTCCTTCAGCGAATCGTCGAGAATTCTTTTGTCTGGTGATTCAATTCTCTGGTCTTCAACCATGTTTAAAATTGAGTTGTCTTCCGCGTTTCCAACAGATGCGTCAAGGGAAACATAATCCTGCGATATATTTCTAAGGTGGTTGATCTCCTCGTTATCCATGTCAATTTCTTCTGATATTTCACCCGGGGTTGGTTCTCTTCCCAGCTTGTTTTCCAGGTTTTTGTGAATCCTGTCAATTTTCTGCATATCAGCTGTTCTGTTCAGCGGTAGACGGATAAGTGATGTTTTTTGCGATATGGCCAGGATAATAGCCTGCCGTATCCACCAGACAGCATATGATATGAAATGGAATCCTCGATCGGGGTCAAATTTCTCGGCGGCTTTTATGAGGCCCATGTTTCCCTCGTTGATCAGGTCAAGAAGGGATATACCGCTTGTCTGGTATTTCTTCGCGATTGACACGACGAAACGAAGGTTGGCCTTTATCAGCTCATCCTTGGCATTCTGATCTCCTTCTCTCGCGGCACGGGCCAGGTGGTCTTCTTCTTCCCTGGTGAGAAGGGGGATCCGATTGATCTGTTCGAGGTACCACGCAATGGACGAATCGGTGAATTCATCACCTGATGCCTTTTTGTTTCTACTTTTACGTGATTTGATTATGGCATCCGCTTCCCGGGTTAATTGCTTAGCTGTTATATCGGAACTGGCGGTACCTTTCTTCCCGGATGTTTTTTTAGTTTTTTCTGGCATAGTTTTTTTCATTGTTTTATGTGTAATAAATGTCTTTATCTTACCACGTGATTGCGAAATAACAATTTATATGTGTATAGACAAGAATGAATAATATATGTTGCGTATAAGTATACAATTAATTTAAAAAAAATGAAATAACTTTTTTGTTACTCTGCGGGTTGACTTATGATGCTGTTGAAGCGATAATATAATCAATAATTAATGACAGGGTGTTGAATGTATGTATTTAGAAATTCTTGAACAGGTGTACCTGGGTAATACAGTGTATGATTATTTATACTCCGCCTTGATGATAACGGGAAGTGTTGTCCTGGTAGTTATCATCAAGGCAATACTGCTTGCGAGAATACGATCGGTAATATCCAGGACAGAAACTGATATCGATGACCAGGTTCTACATGCAATAGAGAAGAACATTATGCCTCTTCTTTATTACAGTGTTCTATATATTGGAATGATTCGACTTAACCTTAACCCGGTTATAAGTAATATACTTGAGGTGGCAGGTGTAGTTTTTGCCGTTTTTTTTGGAGCGAAATTACTGGTATCATTGATACTGTTCTTTATACGACGATACTGGCGTAATAAGGGAGTTGAAGAAGAAAAGAGTAATACGATAGTTTTACTTGGAACCATAATTAAAATACTTATATGGTCAATAGCTGTTATTATATTGCTGGATAACCTGGGGGTGAAGATTTCAGGCCTTATAGCTGGCCTTGGCGTTGGTGGGGTTGCCATCGCGTTTGCCTCCCAGGCAATACTTGGGGATGTGTTTAATTATTTTACCATATTTTTTGACAGGCCCTTTGAGATCGGAGATTTTGTAATTGTTGACCAGTATCTTGGCGTTATTGAACATATTGGTATTAAAAGCACACGTATAAGAAGTCTCAGCGGTGAACAACTGGTTTTTTCTAATAGTGACCTGACAAGTTCACGGCTGAGAAATTATAAACGCATGTACGAGAGAAGGGTTGCCTTTGAGTTCGGGGTAGTGTACCAGACAACTGCGGATCAACTTGAAAGAATTCCTGGTATTGCTAAAGAAATCATTGAAAACATAGAGCAAACCCGTTTTGACCGTGCCCATTTTGCTTCATTTGGAGACTTCAGCCTGATTTTCGAGGTTGTGTATTACGTACTGAACAGTGATTACACTGTATACAGGGATATTCATCAGGAGATAAACCTGGCATTGAAAAGAAGGCTTGAAGAGATTAACGTGGAATTTGCCTTTCCAACCCAGAGTCTTTATGTGCAAAAAGTGGAATAGTTACCGGTTTCATTTATACCGGTCAAGAAGCACCTCTACGAATTTGTCAGGGGTTTTCGCGTAGTCGGGTTTCATAAGTGACATCCATATTCTTTCTTCCCTGAAACGTTTCTGAACTATGTCATCGTTGTTGATTGTCTCGTTGCTCATTTTATCCAGGAATTTATATGGTTCCCTGTCTTCCATGTAGAAGGTCATATGATGTGTCATGATCTCTTTTCTTTGTTTTCTCATGTACGCTTTTTTTATGTATTCAATTTTATTGATTTTACCCTCATCATATTTCAACACGGCCCGTTTGGTGAAGGCGTATCTTCCACCGTCAAGTGTAATCTCTTCGAGCATGTTCTGCCTGTATTCATAATTTGTTTTTAAAAGGGGTGTGTGTGACTTTTTAATGCTGTAGGGTTTTTTGTATGAAATTTCTGTACGTATCAGTTTTCCCGCACGATTAAAAATAAATGATTCGACGTGTTCGTCAGTAACAGTTTTACCTTCAATCAGATGTTCGGCCTTTAACCAGTGAAGCTTCAATCTATCATGCCTGTCATAATAAAAGCGGTGTATGGCATTGTAATCTTTTTCATTACCGGAATATCGTTCGATACGGGTAAGCCTGTCCTTTTTATCATATGTTAACTTGTACCGGTATACAGGCCTGTCTTTTTGGGAGACGAGAATGGTTTCAAGTTTGCCATCAGGGGATGATTTTCTGGATATGCTGGTAGTACTGCATTGAACAAAAAATACCATGAGCATTAGTGTTGCGATGGCCGGGATAAATAATTCTGGTGCTGATATCAACGTTTTTTGTGTTTGCCTGTTGTGTTGCATTGTATTTACTTTTTCTTTAATAACCTTTTCGTGAATATTTAGTATATCGGCATATTTATGTATTTTTTAGAGGAATTAGTTCATGTTCCACATATGAAAATACTGCTCATGTTGTTGATACTGACTATATAGTATCATTGAAGCGTGTCAAATGAAAATATTTTTTCAATACGGACGGGTGATACAGTAAAAACCACGGTGTAGCTGATGTTCTGTGGTATATTTTGACTAGAAGAATAAAAATGTATACAAATTCAGGGCATATGGAAAAAGAAAAAACAGAAAACGCGTGTCTTTCATGCGGTGGCAGTTGTTGCAGGTATATCGCCATCGAAATTGACAGGCCTGCCACAAAAACACAGTGTGATCATATTCGCTGGTATCTTCTTCATGAGAACGTGCATGTATTTTTAGAGCATGATAACAAATGGTATGTGGAATTCAGAACTCCCTGTGAGAAACTGGATGATAATGGCTTATGTTCTATACATAAGAGTAAGACGCGGCCAAAAATATGCAAAACTCATGGGGAAGAAGACGGAAGTTGCGAGTTCTATGAGTCCCCTTATAAGCTATACTTTTCAACTACTAAAGAGTTTGAGTCATACCTTGACAGGCAGGGAAAAGACTGGAGATGGAAGGTCAAAATCGGCTGATCATGACAAAACTTTATCAGTCATCCTGATTTTTTCATAACCTGCTGGATTTTCTGTATCAGCCCCTGCACGGTGAATGGCTTTTGAATGAAATGGACCCCTTCCTGCAGGATTCCATGATGTGAAATGATATCATCGGTATATCCTGACATGTACAGGACTTCCATCGCAGGCTGCCATTTGCTGATCTTGTTGAAGAGTTCTCTTCCATTCATTTTAGGCATTACTACGTCTGTAAGTAAGAGATCAATTGTTGTTTCTTTGTTTTTTGCTATATTGATGGCCTTTTTTGTTTCTCCCGCCTCCATTACTGTGAAACCGTACCGTTTTAGAATGCTTGTCGCAAGTTTTCTTAGCTCGTTATTATCTTCAACCACGAGAATAGATCCCTTGAAAGTGAGCTCTTCCTGTAATTGTTTGGGAACCTGGCCCACATGTAATGACTTTTCTTCAATGGCGGGAAGAAATATTCTAAAAGTTGTACCCTTGCCCGGTTCACTGTACACCAGTATGTTACCGTTGTGTTGTTTCACTATGCCATAGACGGTTGATAATCCCAGTCCGGTTCCCTTATTTTTCTCCTTGGTGGTGAAAAAAGGCTCAAAGATGTGATTTTGTGTTTCTTCATCCATTCCTGTGCCGTTATCACTCACAGAGAGTACCGCGTATTGTCCTGGACTTATAAAAGGGTGATGCTGGGCGTAACTGTCATCGATCAGCATGGTATTGGTTTCTATGATGAGCACCCCCCCTCCCGGCATGGCGTCACGGGCGTTTATACAGAGATTCATGAGTACCTGTATTACCTGGGAATGGTCTGCTCGAATGTGTGTATTCAACGGGTCGATCCGGATGACAAGTTCCACGTCCTCACCAATGAGACGCCTCAGCATCTTTTCCATGCCGGTGAGTACGTCGTTTACCGGAAGCGGCTGCAGCGAGAGTACCTGTTTTCGGCTGATTGAGAGAAGCTGCTGTGTGATTGAAGACCCCCTTTTGCCGGCTGAGCTGATTTCTTTCATCATCTCATACATGGGGTTCTCTTCATCCAGTTCTTTGAGGCCAAGGTCGGCATAGCCTATGATGGTGGTTAATATATTGTTGAAATCGTGTGCCACCCCGCCGGCGAGGCGACCAATGGATTCCATCTTCTGTGCCTGGCGTAGCTCGTTTTCAAGACGAAATTTTTCAGTAATATCCTGTAATACCAGTACGGCACCTGATGTCTCATCGTCAGCCTGGCGAAGAGGTGTTCCCTTGCATGATATACGTCTTTCCACGTTGTCTTTTGACCTGATGAGCATGTGACGGTCAAATTGTATACTGGTGCCTTCCCGCAGGATGCGTGACGCTGGATTATCAACAGGCTCCCTTGTTTCAGCATCAAAAATGTTGATTACCTGTACAATGTCCTCTCCCATGGCGTCATCCCTGTTCCAGCCGGTTAGTTTTTCCGCTGCGGGATTCATGCGTATTATTCTTCCATGTTCATCCGTGGTTACAACTGCATCCATTATGGAATTGAGAGTAATTCGATATTTTTCTTCACTGTCCCGCACCTGCAGTTCAAGTTTGCGGCGTTGCAGCGTGGTTTCTATGGCTGAATAGAGCTCGTTGGTGGTTATGGGCTTAACCAGGTACCCATACTGCATGGTCTCGGTGGCGCGTTCTACGGTTGCCCTGTCGGAATGGGCGGTCAGGTAAATGATAGGGGAATCTGTCTCGGCATGTATCTGCTTCGCGGTTTCAATACCGTCCATTTTACCCGGAAGAACGATATCCATTATCACCAGGTCGGGACGTGTTTCGCGGGCAAGGGTAAGCGCTTCTTCCCCGGTTGAGGCCATTCCTGTAACGTGGTATCCAAGACTCTCGAGGCTTTTCCTTATATCAAGGGCAACAATGGCCTCATCCTCAACGATGAGTATTCCCGGTATAGCCATTTCCTTTCTTTATTCTCCAAATTCTTTCTGTGTATAAGGCACTGATTTAGTATAACTGTAATTACGTGTAAGTCAAACCAATTCTTTTTATTACTGAACAGTTTATTCTTGATTTATTCAGGACGGTGCTGCACAATAGTGAATGGCTTTCATATTTTGGAGGGAATGATATGAAAATTGTAAAGATTGTTCTCATTGTGCTGGCTGTTATTATTATCGCGGGACTGGTAGCTGTCAACTCGGTGAATAATTACCAGGACACAGGTACCATGTTGATTGATGGACTGCATGAAAAAATAAAAGTGGTGCGTGACGAAAAAGGCATGGCCTATATTTACGCGGCTGACCTTCATGACGCCCTTATGGCCCAGGGCTTTATCACCGCGCAGGACAGGCTGTTTCAGATGGAATTAACAAGGATGTTCGCCCAGGGGCGGATATGCGAACTGGCTGGTGAACAGGCAAAAGGTCTTGATACCCGGATGCGTACAATTGGTTTTCACCGGAACGCGAAAAAACACTCGAAGATTCTCAACAAGAAAAGCAGGGCTTTTTTCCAGGCGTATGCGGACGGTGTAAACCAGTATATCGAAAGATATAAGGATGAACATCATGTGGAATTCGGCCTTGCAGGTATTGCCCCTTCGAAGTGGGAGATTGATGATATACTCTCAATTCTATATTACATGGGGTGGAGCACTGCGGCAAATATTGATACAGAGATAGTAGCCCAGATGCTGGTTGAAAAGGTTGGCCCCCAAAAAGCCAGGGAAATCTTTCCGGTAAATACAAACCCGGCCGATACTCTTTCACTTGCCTCAGTACATTCTGGAAAAGATGTATCCAACCTTGAAGCAACCGGCATAGACCTCTCCGCTGATAAAAACCTTATGGCGTTACTTGAAGAATCATCTTCTCTTGAAGTGGGCAGCAATAACTGGGCCGTGGCACCGGAGCGAACCGAAAGCGGCAGGGCCATGATGTGTAATGACCCCCACCTGGATACTACCATGATACCAGGTCCCATGTATCCCCTTGGGTTGATTACACCAAAATTCAGGGCAGTGGGTGCAATAATTCCCGGAATGCCTGGTATGATAATCGGGCGCACCCGGCATGTTGCCATGGGTATAACCAACTCTTACGGTGACGCGCAGGATCTATATGTAGAAACAGTTGATCCCAATAATCCAGGCAGGTACATGGAAGGTTCAAGGTCCATCCCTTTCAAAGTTATCAATGAAACATTGAAGATAAAGGACAAAAATTCAGACAAGGGTTATCGCGAAGAGGAAATAACAATACGGCTTACCAGGCGGGGTCCGGTTGTATCCGGGGTAATGCCGGGGCTTACCACCGACAAAATCATTACGGTACGCTGGTCACCCTTTGAGACGATGCAAAGTGTAACAGGTCTTGAAGACCTGATGGAGTGTGAAACAGTATATGATGTAAAGAGAGAACTGGGAAAGGTTACCATGGTGATGCTGAACTTTGTGTTCGCGGACACAAAGAACAATATCGCCTGGCATACAACCGGAAGGCTGCCCATCCGGGCACAGGGTGAAAGTATTGCTCCCTATGTGGTAAAGGACATGAGGGACAACTGGATAGGCTGGATACCATTTGAGAAAATGCCGTCCATGTATAATCCGGAAAAAGGCTGGGTGGGGACGTCAAACCACAACACGGTCTTTTCTGATTATCCTTACTACGTATCGTCATACTTCGCCTCGTATTACAGGTACGCAAGGATGATGGAACTATTCGGTTCGAAACAAAAATTTACCGCGGAAGATTCATGGGATTTTCAGCGTGATATAAAGAACAAGATGGCCGAAAAACTTGCCCCTGTCATCGGCAGGGTTCTGCAGAAGCATGAAGACACACGTGAGATGGGGGAGTTGCTTCTTAACTGGGATTTTTTCGACAGGAAAGAGGAAGCAGCCCCAGCCGTGTTCCAGACCGTGTATACACATATGGCGCATAATACCTTCAAGGATGAGCTGGGTGAGGAGCTTACCAGTACTATGCTGAATTCATGGTATTTCTGGCAAAACAGGTTTGAGAATATGGTGCTTGCAGGCAGTTCGGTCTGGTTTGATGATAAGGCTACCGAAAAGGCTGAACGCATGGAAGATATTATATTAAAATCAGCCCGTGAAGTACTGGATGAATACGGCTCTGACCCTGATGATTATGTCTGGGGAGACCTGCATCAGATGGGATTCGTCAGTGCCATTATGCGGGAGGGGGCACTTAAGTATATTATCGGGGAGGGCCCCTACCCGATGGATGGATCAGGCGAGACACTTTACAGGGCCATCTACAAGTTTTCCAATCCTTACGAGGTAACCGTATCAGCTGCTATGCGCATGGTAGTAGACTTCTCTGACGAAGACAAGGTGCTTTCAGTGATTTCAGCAGGCACAAGTGGCCGAATTTTTGACGATCACTTCAAAGACCAGGCCGATGCCTACATGAATGGTGACAAAGTATACTGGTGGTTCAGTGACAGCATGATACAGGAACACGCTGAAAGTGAGTATGCCCTGGAGCCGTTGAAGAAGTAATGTGAAGTATCGTTATCCCCTGTAACCCGATATTAGAAACGGGATACAGGGGTGACACAGTGTTGGTGCTAACCTTTCTTGACTTTCTTCCTGTCCAGCGGTGTACCTTCCCAGGCGTTTTCCATTACCCATAGAAAATCATTGTAATCGAGATCTTCAGGGTTATAGAACTGGGAAGCGTCGCTCATGGCGGTTTTGGCAACATCCGGCAACTTCTCTTTTGGAACCATCAGGTTCCCGTCCCTGTCGTATACTTCTTTAAACCACCTGGGATGCCGTCCTCCTGTTGCGTCATGGAGATCCTGGATCAGTTTCCTGATCTGTTCAACGGTTTTCGTTGGCCGTTCTTTCTTCGGGGTGCTGTTGTACACCTCTTCGCCGGCAAGGGGGTAGAGCAGCTCGCCGATGTAGTTCCCGGTTTTGTGCATGTTGTATTCAAGACCATAGGGGAGCAGTATATTCATGCAGATGCCATGGGGTACGTGACACACACCGCCGGTGGCGTGTCCCAGGGTATGCACCATTCCTACCATGGAATTTGAAAAAGCGATGCCTGCCATGGTGGAGGCGTTGGCCAGTGCCAGCCTGCCGTCCATATCGTTGGGTTTTTTCACCACGTTGACTACGTTCTGTGTTACCAGTTGAATGGCTGACATGGCCATGGCGTCACTCACCGGGTTTTTACCCAGGCAAGTATAGGCTTCCACTGCATGGGTGAGGGCATCCATGGCCGTGAAGGCAGTGATGGATGCCGGGAGTGTCTTTGTCATTCGTGAATCGATAATGGCATAATCGGGTAAAAGGAAGTATGATCCGAACACCATTTTGATGTTCTTCGAATGGTCAGCGATTACCGCTACAAGGGTCATCTCCGAACCGGTTCCCGATGTTGTTGGAATGGCTATGGTAGGATTGAGTTTTCTTTTAATGGCTCCATAGCCTGAGTACTGCATAAGATCAGTGGCATTTTCGGACACAACGATATTCACACCCTTGGCAGTATCCAGCACTGACCCGCCACCTACGGCGATTATTGAATCACATTTTTTACTTTTATATAGTTTGGCAACCTCGTTTACCACTGTTATATCAGAATCGGGTGGCACATTGTCATACGTGGCGCCGATTTTAACCTTTGTCCCTTTCTTTGACTTGTTCATAGCAGACGTTACCTGTTTAATGAGACCCGCTGCTGCCACCCCTTTATCGGTAATAATAAGGGGTTTCTCGGATTTAAGAGCCAAAAGGGCTTCGGGTATCTGCTCAAGGGCGTTATGCCCTGCTACCATTTTCACGCGTGAACAAAATTCATAATAACCTGGTAATTGCATGTTTACACCTCTCTCGTTATATTTTCACGTACCGTTGTCTTCATGTTACACCCCGATAAAGGTTCGGGCATACACGGCTATACGGCCAAGATGCTTTTTGAACGGGTTCATCTGTGACCATTTTGGATATCGTTTTACCGCAAGCTTCGCGATTATTTTCGGCAGCAGGTAGGTTTCCACCGTATTCAAAACCCGTACCACCGCGCACGCGTCGGGAAGATCACCGTCCACCACCAGCCGTTCACGGGCGGTTGCAATGGTGGTTGATTCCTGGAAGGTGAACATCAGCAATGCCGCCTCGATATTCTTTACGCTCATGGTAAGTGTGGGTTTTTTCCCGGATTCTTTCCAGCCGAAATATTTCACCCGGCCCTTCTGGTCTTTCCCCACCAGCATGGCGGGTCCGCCGGGGAGCACCCATAGCTTGAGAAGAAAGTCATCCCGCAGCGCCGCGAATTCTTCTTTTAATTCGCGGTCGGTACGGGCTGCTGCCTGCATGGCCCTGCCTACAACCCAGAGCATAATGGCGATATACATCTTTTTAAAGGGTTTGCCCCCTGCCTGTATCTCGGGATACCTGTTATAGTCCATATATTCCTCCGTGTAATGCGTTCATTATGCCCTGCCTTCCCAGGCCTGGGTGAGAAGCTTGAGGCATTCTTTGGCCGTGTATCGTTTTTCACTGAGCAGGGCGGCCCTTTCTGCAATGACGTCCAGTTTGTAACGAGGAACATTCAGTGAATTGAATGAACGTGGTAGAATTCCTGCGAGGTCTTCATGTAGTTTCCACAGAAGTTGCACAGCCCGGGATGCCCGTTCTTTTGATGGAGTCTGGGCGTATTCGTCTATTCCCGTCATGGCCAGGAGCAGCTCTTCCCGTACCTTTTTTTTGGAATCAAGTTTCATCTGCAGGTGATACGGCAGAAGTATACCCATGCTTATTCCATGGGGAATATTCATCTCCTGGTACATGGCAGTTGCCAGCAGTTTTACCATATCCCGGGGAGAATTCGAAAAACACACGTCAGCCATCGCCGATGCGTTGGCCAGGGCAAGGCCTGCTTTTCGGTTTTTCGGCCGCCTTGCCGCCTTGAGTATGTGATCGTAAATGAACTGAATGGCGGTGTGGGCGTAGGCGTCATTTATTGGGTCATTATGAGGAAGCGCGCTTGCCCCCACGGCATGTGACAGTGCCGCCATGGCAGAATTCACCACTTCAATGGATGAATTTGCCCGTGTCATCCTTCCGTCAAGTACAACCACGTCCGGGTACAATTCATCTGATTGCAGGGAAAAGGATTCAATATCAGCGATATTTGACATTTCTCCACCAAGCAGACCGGCAGTGGGAATCATGATAAGGGGTCTCATGTGCCCTGTAATGGTTCTATCCCTGAAATTCAGTATGTTGTCTTCTTTAAAAGTGGCAAGCAGGTTCACGCATTTGGCGATATCTGAAACCGGCCCCGCGCCAATGGCGATGATTGAATCGCAACCCCTGTACCTGTAAAGTTTTGCCAATTCATTAATTATGGTACTGCCTGAATATGCGGGGGCATCATCATACAGGGCGCCCATCACCATTCCCGAGTCTTTCATGGCATTTAGAAATTTCTTTGTCAATTTATTGTCTGTCACATCTTTGCTGGTGATTACCAGCGGTTTTCGGGCATTGAGGCTTTCCAGCTCAAAGGGAATATGTTCCATTGCCTTTTTTCCGGAAAGTATCTTTGAATGGCTGAAGAATTGATAATAACCTGGTGACTGCATGTTCACACCTCTCTCGTTATATTTTCACGTACCGTTGTCTTCATGTTACACCCCGATAAAGGTTCGGGCATACACGGCTATACGGCCAAGATGCTTTTTGAACGGGTTCATCTGTGACCATTTTGGATATCGTTTTACCGCAAGCTTCGCGATTATTTTCGGCAGCAGGTAGGTTTCCACCGTATTCAAAACCCGTACCACCGCGCACGCGTCGGGAAGATCACCGTCCACCACCAGCCGTTCACGGGCGGTTGCAATGGTGGTTGATTCCTGGAAGGTGAACATCAGCAATGCCGCCTCGATATTCTTTACGCTCATGGTAAGTGTGGGTTTTTTCCCGGATTCTTTCCAGCCGAAATATTTCACCCGGCCCTTCTGGTCTTTCCCCACCAGCATGGCGGGTCCGCCGGGGAGCACCCATAGCTTGAGAAGAAAGTCATCCCGCAGCGCCGCGAATTCTTCTTTTAATTCGCGGTCGGTACGGGCTGCTGCCTGCATGGCCCTGCCTACAACCCAGAGCATAATGGCGATATACATCTTTTTAAAGGGTTTGCCCCCTGCCTGTATCTCGGGATACCTGTTATAGTCCATATATTCCTCCGTTTGTTGTCCCGCTTTGAATTATACTGCTTTTTTCTTGATCTTCAGTTTCTTCAAAAGCCGGTCGGTAGGAATACCGTTCTTGTCAAATCCCCTTGCGCTGTAATACTTATCCAGCAGTGTATCAAGAGGCACAGTTCTGTTCTTTGGATCACAATTTCTTCCTTCTGAAAGAAACCTGTTGGGAAGGGTGTCGTCCTTCCTGGATATCCCTTCAAGGGTATTCATGTAGCGTTCCAGCACGTGCGTTCTTGTTCCCGCCTTTATCCATGTAAACATGCCAAGTCTTTTTCCCATAATTCCTGACCACATCTCGGGCCACAGGCTGACATCCATGAACTTCGTGGCTATAGGATTCATATTGGTAACCATGACGTTGAGCAGCGGGGTGGGGGTAAATTTAACCACGAAGGGTTCAAGCTCAACCGCGAATGCGGTAAACTGGCATATATGCATGGAGTTCACTGCGCAGGTGACGTCCTCAAGAAACTTTGTCATTTCTCCCTTGCCCCTGGTGGTATAGGGCTTGTGCATGTTGAGAAACACTTCAACCGCGAAACTTGCCGTTGAAAGGTGACATGCCCCCCTGTTGGCAACCGCGTACGAGAGTGCCTGTCCCCATGCTCCCCGGGGATCATATGCGGCCATCTCAAGCCCCTTTACGTGTATGGCAAAATCGCTTCCACCATATTTTTTAGCGCATTCACGGGTGCCAAGAGCCAGGTCTTTGCCCAGTCCTTTCTGATATGTGATATCTTTTAATATCTTATCGATACCAGTGGTTGATCCGAACTTGAGATCTGACTGGATAAGTCCTTTCTCGGTTGCTTCCATGGCCCAGGCGATGGTGTTTCCCGCAGAAATAGTATCAAGGCCATATTTCGTACACAACTCGTTCCAGTCGGAAATTACCACGGGATCAAAGATTTCCAGGTTAGAGCCGAACAGGCCGATGGTTTCATATTCAGGGATCTGTTTCATCCCGTCTTCAAAGGTGCCCTTGTGCCCGCAGAGAATGGAACAGGGCTTACACGTGGAAAATTTTGTGTTAAATCGTTCTGCCATCTCCTCGCCGGATATCTTGTGGGCTTCGCCGTGTGATCCACCGGTATAATTGCGTACCGGCAGCAGGCCTCCCGCGTTACAGAGATTGACGTTGGCGTTGGTGCCGAAGTTCCGGTATGAACCGGATGTGATGGCGTTTCGGTTTATGTAGGCCAGTGTTTTCTTGCGTGCCTTGTCGAATTTTTTCTGGTTTACGGGAACAATCTTGAATTCTTTACCCTTTGCAACCAGGCCCTTGAGGTTCTTCGAACCCATTACCGCCCCCATGCCGCAACGGCCAAGAAACCGGTGGCCTGAGCATATGTTGGCATATCGTACGAGGTTTTCACCAGCCGGTCCGATGGCAAGGGCACCCGTGCCTTCTTTTTCGAGAAATTTCTGTGACTCCAGGGTGTCCTTACCCCATATTGACTTGGCGGTTTTGAACTGAACTCCCTTTGAGTCAATAGCAAGATAGGTGGGAGTTTTTGCTTTTCCGGTTATTATTATTCCATCCCAGCCAGAGGTTTTCAAAGCCATGCCGAATGGTCCACCTGATGAGGCGCTCCCCATTATTCCGGTTAACGGTGATTTTGAAATTGCCGCGAATCGTCCCGCGCATGGTGCCCCGGTGCCCATGAACACACCCATCATGAATATCAGGGCGTTCTCTTCCCCCAGTGGATCAATGCCGGGTGCTATCCTGTCATAAAATAATTTCAGGCCGAGTCCCTTACCGCCAAGATATAATTTGCGGTCTTCTTCGGGAACTTCAAATACTTTGAATGATTTAGTGGAAAGATCCACTTCAAGTATTTTGTTACTGGTGCCGATTATCTCCTGCATAACGCATCTCCTTAGGTTATCAAGTGATACAGCAAACTGTACCGTACATATAGTTTATTTTTTTGATCATATTATGTAAAAGTATAAGCTTACAAGATCGTATTTTGCAGAAGATATTGATGAATGTCAACAAAGAATGAAGGTGTTTTAAAAATTTGGGTTTAAAATTATAAATCAAAACTGCCGTAATTTTGCATGTAAAAAATTAACACTCTTTCCGGATTCCTGGGAATGAAGAACCGTTCTTTATCGCAATAATTTGTGAAATTGCATTTAAATTATTTTTTAACCACAGATACACGCAGATCATATACCTAATCAGTATCA
>CAZVRB010000033.1:29023-33301 GCA_964629365.1 uncultured Leptospiraceae bacterium | reverse complement strand
GGAGTGACTGGAGTTCAGACGTGTGCTCTTCCGATCTTTCATGCGGTTGATACACCTTAAAAATGCTGATAGGACCATCGGGGTGTGGTAAATCAACATTTTTAAGGTGTATCAACCGCATGAATGACATAATTCCTTTTACCCGTGTAGAAGGAAAAATCAATGTAGATGATGAAGACATATATGATCAAAAATTTGATGTTACCAATCTTCGTCGTCGTGTGGGCATGGTGTTTCAAAAATCCAATCCATTTCCAAAGACTATATTCGAGAATATCGCGTATGGGTTGAAAATAAACGGCATAAAGGACAAGTACAGCATCGAAAGGATCGTGGAGGAATCTCTCAAAAAGACCGCCCTGTGGAACGAGGTAAAGGACCGTCTTAACGATTCAGCCATGGGGTTATCTGGCGGGCAGCAGCAGCGCCTTTGCATCGCCCGCACTATCGCCATACAGCCCGACATCATTTTGATGGATGAACCGGCATCAGCACTTGATCCAATCTCAACCCAGAAAATTGAAGAATTGATACAAAACCTTAAGACCCAGTTTACTATTGTCATTGTAACACATAACATGCAGCAGGCAGCCAGGGTTAGTGATTATACCGCTTTCTTCTATATGGGTAAGCTGATCGAAGTCAATAAAACCGATACAATATTTACAAACCCTGAAAAAGAGATGACTGAGAACTATATAACTGGTAAATTTGGGTAAGGAGTATAGATATGACCACGCATCTTCAACAGGAACTGGAAAACATATCACAGAAGATTTTTCAAATGGCAGACCTGGCCATTGAGTCCATACAAAACGCGGTAACGTCACTCAAAAACGTGGACACGGCACTGGCTGAATCTGTTATACAAAAAGATACAAAACTTGACCAGTTGGAAATCAGCATTGATGAAGACTGCATACGGGTACTGGTAACCAAGCAACCGGCAGCCGCCGATTTACGCCTGGTGCTGGCCATACTGAAAGCGAATACCGACCTTGAAAGAATCGGCGACCTTTCAACCAGTATAGCAAAAGAGACTATTCGGCTTGATGGCCGTTCTCCTTTAAAACCCCTGGTTGATATTCCGCGCATGTCAGAAATGGCCGTTAACATGATTAAACTGGCTTTTCGCTCTTTCACCGAACGGAACCCTGATCTGGCCCGGGACTGTATAGAGCTTGACAGGCAGATTGACGAGCTGAACATGCAGGTTTACAGGGAACTGTTCTCATTCATGGCTGAAAATCCATCAACCATATCACAGGCCCTGGGGCTGATATCAGTTTCCAAGGCACTGGAACGAATTGGTGACCATGCCACAAATCTTGCCGAAAGGGCCATCTATTATATTGAAGGTGAAGATATCCGGCACCAGGAGTAAAGAACAGCATGAGCAAAACCATCTTTGTTATCGATGACGAAAAAGACATACAGAACATACTGGAAGTAAATCTTCGTAATAGCGGTTACAATGTTAACTCATTTTCTTCAGCCGAAAAGGCACTCGAAGGTTTGAAAAAAAACATACCCGACCTTATCATTCTTGATATTATGATGGACGGTATGGATGGCTATGATTTCTGTAAACATCTTCGCTCCCGTGATGAATACAGCAGGGTTCCCATAATATTCCTTTCCGCCAGGAGTGAAGAATTCGATAAGGTGCTGGGCCTGGAACTTGGGGGTGATGATTATATAACAAAACCCTTTGGTATTAAAGAATTAACATCAAGGGTAAAGGCATTATTAAGACGAACAGAAAGTATTTCAGAGCCAGGAACCGACCAGGATAATAAGCTGGCATATAATGGACTTGAGTTATATCCCGATAAATACCAGGTGCTGATTGACGGGAAGGACATTAATCTAACAAAAACAGAATTCCTGATCTTGCAGCTTTTTCTCAAATACCCGGGAAAAATATTTACACGGGACAATATAATAGACAGTATCAGGGGTGATGATGTATATGTAATTGACCGGACAATAGATGTGCACATAATGAATCTTAGAAAGAAAATGGGACATTATAAAAATATCATCAAAACATTTTCCGGAATCGGCTATGGATTTAAAGAATAACCGGATGGATTACCTGCCATGTTTAAAAAAATCAGTTCCAGGATTATAATATTCTATTCTTTTCTTATCCTTATCCTCACCACATTTTTCTTAATCTACTTCAGCAATCTTATACGGGACATCAATCTCGACATACTTGAACGTGAGATGGCTGAGAAAATTGATTTTATCATTCGTGATTTTTCTACCAATAATACAGTTCGCAAGTTCCATTCAAAAGACTTTGAGACCCGGGTACAAAATCTTGCTGAACTCATTAATCTTAGAATCACACTGGTAAACATGAATGGTGATGTATATGCTGATACATCCGCAGAGCCTGATCGAATGGATAATCATCGATACCGGGTAGAGATCATGGAGGCGATTGAAGAAGGTAAAGGTGACAGCATACGATACAGCAATACACTTCGAACGCACATGCTGTATTATGCCGAAAGACATAAAGATGTCATTATTCGTTTGGCCAAACCCCTTTACGAGATTGATGAGTCTGTCTCGAAAACACAAAGTACTATTATTATTACAGGTGCCATTCTGCTGGCAATCGCCCTTATTATAAACATATTAATTTCCCGGTTTATCACCCGTCCCATATCAATTGCTATCGATTTTGCTGACAATTTTTCAAATGGTGATTTCTCATCAAGAATAAAAGATTATAATGATGACGAGATCGGCAGTCTACAACGGGCATTAAACAAGCTGGCTGACAACCTGCAGCTGGAAATTAACAACATGCTGATTGAACAAAACAAGCTTAAAACAGTCATCGAGAACAACCATGATGCTATAGCGGTAATTCATAATGATAAAAGAATAATTATAGCAAATGACGCTTTTAAGAAACTCTGGGGAATGGGACAGCCTGTTGAGGACCGTGTATATTTTACTATTATCCGCAACAGTTCTCTAAACGCGAAAATTGACTATATACTTAACAATGAGTCGGGCACCTTCTTTGAAGAGGATATAAACAATTCCAGCTACGAAGTATATATTACACCGATCAATGAAGAAATCTACCAGGAAAATAACGGATCTTCACAGGGAGTACTACTGGTAATTCATGATATAACCGAACGAAAAAAAATTGAAACTCTTAAGACAGAACTTGTGGGCAACCTCTCACATGAATTAAAAACCCCTATTGCCATTCAAAAGGGCTATCTCGAGACGATACGCGAAAACCTTGGAAACAATGACATGTGCAGTGATTTTATCCATAATGCTCTTACCAACCTTGAAAGACAGAATTATATCATCAATGACATGCTGAAACTAAACATGCTGGAGACCACACCATACTTCCAATTCGAAAAAGTGGAACTGGATGAAGTAATTATCAACTGTATAAATATTCTTTCTCCAAAATCGTCCGCCAGAAACATCCACGTTCTCAGAAAATACGATTACCCACTCCCAGAGGTTGAAGCTACAAAATTCCTGTGTGAAGAAATATTTTTTAACCTGATTGATAATGCGTTGAATTATAACATTGAAAATGGTGAAATAGTTATTTCTTCAAAAGAGACAGAAAATAGTTTACGTATTTCAATCAGCGATACCGGAGTAGGCATCCCTTCTGAATCCATCGGCAGGATATTCGAACGGTTTTACAGGGTTGACAAAAGCCGTTCAAGAAACAGCGGCGGAACGGGACTTGGACTTTCTATAGTTAAACACGCAGCCGAATTGCTGAAATGGGAAGTTTCCGTTGAATCAGAAATCGGCAGAGGAACAACCTTTATCGTAACCATTCCCTTTACCACATTCGCGGCAAATTAGATGGGCTTATAATATCATAAGACTCTAAAAACATGAAACCGCCCGACTCGCTAAATGAACCCAGATGATTTGTGACCAGTATTTTTTGAAAAGTGAAGTATGAAATTTTCGAAATCCTGAAAATAAAAATAATAGTTATCACGCGGAGGCGCGGGGAACGCGGAGAATTTCTTATTCTTCCTCAGCGTCTCTGCACCTCCGCGTGATAACTATTGTGTACCGATGAAGAGTATTACGTTATATGGTATGGTTTGCACTATTTCATTATTAATCCGCGTTAATCTGGATTCATCGAAGTGTAATTGCGGTTAAAATTATGAGCTAAGCCGCTTGCGAAACCTGTATCTTAGAATTACACCGGTAAGATTAAGCAACAGTACCAGCATAATAAGAACTATCACCGTC
>CAZVRB010000033.1:0-28923 GCA_964629365.1 uncultured Leptospiraceae bacterium | reverse complement strand
AATTACACCGGTAAGATTAAGCAACAGTACCAGCATAATAAGAACTATCACCGTCCCATACTGTATGTGTCGGGTTTCCTGTATATGGGTTCCGGCTGTTGCCAGAACATATATGTGGTATGGCAGGGCCATAACCTCGTGGAATATTGATGAAGGCAGATCCGGTGTATAATACGTTGCTACCGTAAACATGATGGGAGCTGTTTCACCGGCTGCCCTCCCCAGTGAAAGCATAATACCGGTTAAAATTCCGGGAAGCGAACTTGGAAGAACAATCTTGTATATTGTCTGCCACCTGGTGGCCCCCAGGGAAAGGGACGCCTCCCGGAATGTACCGGGTACCGTCATTAATGCTTCTTCGGTAGACCTGATTATCACGGGCAGGTTTAACACACCAAGGGTCAGCGAACCCGCAATTATGGAAGATCCAAAATCCATGAATACTACGAAAAGGCTTAAACCGAATAAGCCAAACACAACCGAGGGCACTCCCGCCAGGTTATTAATACCCAGACGGATTATCTTCACAACCCCTGGATTATTCGCGTATTCATTAAGGTATATTGCGGTTATTATACCAATCGGAATTGAGATTGCTGCAGAACCAAGCATCAGGTAAAACGTACCAACAATAGCTGGAAAGATTCCACCCGAACGCATCTCATTAGAGGGCATTTGGGTAAGGAAATCCCACGAAATTGCAGAAGCCCCCTTATAAAATATAAATCCAAGAATCAGAAGCAGAAATCCTATTACAGCAAATGAGAGCAATCGCAATATAACAAAAATAGTTTTTTCTATCAGCGCGGCCTGATTCTTCATAAAATCTATTCTCCAGTTATTCTTCTATCTGAGTATAATGTCATTTTTAGTTTTCCTTAAATTTATACCTGTTTGACAGGTAATCAGCCAGTATATTAAATATGAAAGTGATTATAAAAAGTATAATACCAATTGCAAACAGTGCATGATAATGATCACTTTGATGCGGTGCTTCAGCCATTTCCGCGGCGATGTTGGCGGTGAGGGGTCTCACGGGATCGAATATTGACGATGGTAACGTGGTTGCGCCACCGGCAACCATGAGTACAACCATGGTTTCCCCGATAACCCGTGAGATACCAAGAATAATTGCCGTCCATATACCCGAAAGGGATGCGGGCAGTGTTATGTGAAATATGGTTTGCCACTTGTTTGCTCCCAGCGCGTAAGAAGCTTCCTTTAATGCCATCGGCACTGATGAAATGGCATCTTCCGATATACTGGCAATAGTGGGTATGGCCATAAAAGCCAGCATAATTGACGCATTGAACGCGTTCAAACCAGTGTCAAGGTTAAACTGGTTTTGTAAAAAAGGTGCCACAACCACCATGCCGAAAAAACCGATAACAACTGATGGAATGGAGGCAATTATCTCGATAGTGGGCTTTATTATCTCCCTCAAGACAGGTTGTGCAAGTTCAGACAGGTATATGGCTATTGAAAGACTTAGGGGAATTGCCACCACGCATGCTATCATTGTAACAAACAACGAAGCAATTATCAGGGGAAAGGCACCAAAGCGTGCGGGTTCGCTGGTGGGATACCATTCTGTTCCCAGAAGAAAGTCATCAACAGTAACTGTTTCAAATACCGGTATTCCTTCCTTGAACAGGAAAAGCATTATTAGAAAAAGTATCATAACACTGGCAAAGGCTACTACCAGGAAAGCACGTTGCAGTATGAGGTCGTAGATAACACTTTTATGTCTTTTAAAAAACATTACAGGATCTCCGGGATTACAAACTAATAAAATACACTTTAGAACCCCTGATATAACGCAGATATGAAGTTTTAATAAAGATATTATTTAGATGAAGTAAATATAAAAAAAGAATTAGTTATATACACTCCATTACCATGTGAATATTATGTTGAAATAATTACAATCTCATGTATACTATCTAATTGCTGACACAATAGCAATAATAAATTTATTACTGAACACAGGATTATTAAATTTGCGAAATTCTCAACTACATACTGCCAAGCCCGGTCTTCCCGTCCCCCCCGGTGTGAAGCTGGATAGTGACGGGGCACAGTTCTCAATACTCAGCCGTCACGCTACCGGCGTAACACTGCTTCTATTTGAAAACTCGGAAGATGATACCGCCTACATGGAATATATCCTTGACCCTGCAATAAACCGTACTGGTGATATATGGCATATCTGGATCTCTGATATAAAAGAGGGTCAGCTATATGGATACAGAATTGATGGCCCGTATGAACCGGTACACGGACACAGGTTTAACCCCAACAAGCTGGTTCTTGATCCATACGCGAAAGCAGTAAGCGGCAACCACACCTGGGATTTTACCATGGCGGTTGGATACGACCCCCGTTCTGATACTGAGGATCTTTCATTTTCCAGAACTGACAATGTACAACACTCACCTAAATGCATTGTTACGGGATTGCATACGGACAATGACAGCACCACCCGTCCCCTTACCATACCCATGGATGAGACTATAATTTATGAACTGCATGTCAAGGGGTTCACCTTCAGTTCTACATCAGGAACTACGGCACCCGGAACCTACAGGGGACTTGCTGAAAAGATTCCCTACCTGAAAGAACTGGGAATCACCGCGGTTGAACTTATGCCTGTACAGGAGTTTGATGAATTCGAGAACGTGAACGTCAATCCTCTAACCGGTGAAAAGCTAAAAAATTTCTGGGGCTACAGCACCATTTCATTTTTCGCACCAAAAGCACAATATTCGCATTCCGGGAAAATGGGTGAACAGGTATCTGAATTCAGAGAAATGGTAAAACAGTTTCATAACTCCGGAATCGAAGTTATCCTTGATATTGTTTTCAACCATACCGCTGAAGGTGATCATCTTGGTCCTACTATCAATTTCCGCGGTATTGACAACTCAATATATTATATTCTCAAAAACGATAAAAGATTTTATCACAACTTCTCTGGATGCGGTAATACCCTGAATTGCAATCATCCACTGGTACGTGATTACATACTGGACTGCCTCAGGTACTGGGTGGTTGAAATGTATGTGGATGGTTTTCGATTTGATCTAGCTTCCATACTGGGTAGAGACCAGAAGGGAAATATACTCAGCAATCCCCCCCTACTTGAACGTATATCTGAAGATCCCATACTCAGGAATACAAAGATAATCGCTGAGGCCTGGGACGCGGGGGGAGCATACCAGGTGGGTGCCTTCCCCGGCAGGTGGGCTGAATGGAACGGGGTGTACCGGGATGACGTACGCAGTTTCTGGAGAAGAGATACCGGTACGGTAAGAAATTTTGCCACAAGATTGACCGGAAGCTATGATCTTTATGGCAGCCTGAATAAAAATCCCCTCAACAGTATTAATTTCATTACCTGTCACGACGGATTTACCATGAACGACCTTGTGTCCTATACTACCAAGCATAATATAGCCAATGGAGAGCACAACAGGGATGGTGAGAACAATAACTTAAGCTTTAACCTCGGTATCGAAGGCAATGATGCTACACCCCTCATCCATTCGTTGAGAAACAGGCTGATTAAGAATTTCATGACCACTCTCTTCATGTCCCAGGGTGTACCGATGATTCTTGCCGGAGATGAATTCAGGCGCACTCAACAGGGAAACAATAATGCCTATTGCCAGGACAACGAAATATCATGGTTGAACTGGGATCTTATGGACACCCATTCGGATATTGTCCGTTTCCTCAAAATGCTTATACGGTTCCGAAAACAACATCCCGTTCTGAGACAGGCACGTTTTGCCACCGGTGAAACGGCAACCGGTTTTAACGCCCCCGATTGTCAGTGGCATGGGATACAACCGGGCAAACCGGATTGGAATGACCACAGTCATTCCATAGCGTTGCAGCTCAATGGACGTTATACCAGGCTTACCCACGAAGGGACTGACCGTGACATATACATGGTATTTAATGCTTCCCTGTATACACTGAAATTTCAGATCCCCCGTCCTTTTAATGGCAGCAAATGGATAGATATTATTGACACATCCAGGGAATCTCCCTATGATATACTTGATGAAAAAGATGCTTCATTGATTGAAGGGAAAGAAATTAGGGTAAAAAAACTTTCATCAAGGGTACTGATATCCACTGAATAATGTCGATAGTATAAGTAGATACAAACACCTGAATATACGGTTACAAGAATGAATATAATCCTCATATCATCACTTATCATTATAGTTGCCATCTTTTTGTGGGCATTATTGACACCTGAAAGATCCAGAAACGGCTATTCTGAAAAAGACGATGCCCCTGAGAAAATGTACAGGCGAAGGGCTGCTGACGCGGAAATTGAGGAAAAGTTTCCAGACGACAGGGAAAGATCCCGTCGTAAAACTGACATAAGCGATGAACTTCCCGAAATTGAAGATGATTTCGCCCTGCCATTTCAGGTTGATGAAATCATTCCTGAATATTCTCGATTCAGAATTTACAGACGAACACTGCTGAACGGGGAAATATACGCGAAAAAAGGTGATTTCAATACCGCAACCTCTTTATACGAAGGGGTAAACGCCCGCATAAATGATGCTGAAACAAACGAAAAGATTGAAGCAAATATTAACTATCTGAACAATTACAAGAAACATCAGTTAGCAAAACAGGAACAACGGGCCAGGCAGGAAGAAACATTTCCCTCTAAAAAGCCCAGCGAAATCAGGTTTTCGATGGATGGTCCCTTTTCCATACCAGATAAAATTCAGATTGGTTTATCCAGCCCCCCCCAGCCCCAACTTGATGTTAAGAAAATTGCTGAAGAAGTAGCACGTGAAATATACCAGAACAATAAAGATTTTCCAGGCAGGGATAATGAAGAATTTTCACAGCTTCGATCAGATGTGCACGGTCTGCAAAACAGGGTAACCGAGCTTAATGAAGAGAAGAGAAAAACGCAACAGGAGATTGATGAGCTCCGGAAGGTTCACGGTAGTATTACTGAAACTGACAGGGAGCCCCAGATATCCCGTGTTAAATATGAGGGGCAATTACCCGTAACGATAGACCCCGGTCCTATACTTGAAATTCTTGAGAGAATTCCAAACCTGCAAGCACCTGATCCAAAAAGGATGAAAGGTCCTTCTGACAAGCCAGGCACGCAAACGCCAGAGGGTAAGACAGTTGAAGATACCAGGAAAGAAACCATTGAGAAAAAGGAAGTTGAAGACCAGTCAGATGACTGGGAACTTCTCAGCGATTACCTGAAAGAAACCGACAGCACTGAACAACTAACAGATGAAGATATATTTGAGAAAATACTTGAAGAAGACAGTAAACAAAGAGGAAAACGGGACGAGATTGAAATTCTTGGCGATCAGCATGATGAAACTGATCTCGAATACAGTGTAACTGACGGGGAACAGGAATCAAAACTAAGGGAAGAAGAAAAGTTCTATGAGAAATTTCTTCAGCACAATAAGCGTAAAAAGAAAGAACTTCCAATTCTGAAAGTTACGTATGATTTTTCGAAGTTACCGGATGAATTCAGCCTTTCAAAAGAAAAAAATATTCTTGAATATTCATTTTACAAGTTTAAACCCATGCTGGAAAAAGCTGAAGAATATATCAAGAAAAGACATGTACGTGACGCGATAAATTATTACAAGGTAGTGATGAATCAGAATATTCCTCCCGAATTCAAGTCAATGATTCGTAAAAATACCAATGATCTCATAGAATATCTTGAAAAATACCTCACATCTGACTGATTAGACTGCCCGGGCTTCACTATACATAGTAAACCATTTTGTATCTGCATCACTAAGGGCATCCTTCAGTTGCATGGATGTATAGTAATCCATTAATATTTTCAAGTGATAGATTTCCTTTTCATCCTCGGTCATCTTGCTTGTATCATCACCCCTGGCACCTTTAACCTCTTGAAACTGTGCATCAACCCAGTTCATGAAAGTTTGATCTTTATTGCTGAAAATCATGATACTTGAAATAATATCAAAGCGAACCGTGTCAATAGCCCGATAGAAATCTTTGTCAGAACTTCCGGAAAACTGGGTTGCAAGTTCAGCCTGGAAATAATCACCCCATGTGCATACCGTTGGTTTTGCTCCGTACTTTCTCTCCAAACTGTTAATTTCATCGGGGTGTAGATAATCTGCTGCAGTCAGCCTGTCTATCATCTCTTTTATCGAAACAAGCGCTTTAATCCGTTCCACATCAACATGACTGGAATCAATTACTGGAATAACCGCTTCATTCATTAATATTTCCATTTATATACTCCTTTAAAGTGAAAATCATTGACCATTACCATAATCGGAATGATATTTCCTGTACAATAGTCATTTTTGATATGATCAAATACAACCTGTAATTAGGCTTGACTATGAGAAAATCATTGAATATATTGTATCAAGTAGAAAATAATATGTGAAATTATGTAATTATGAAAATCATGGGATTAAAAGAAATATCATCATTCCCGACAAGGAGTCTGCCTTCTTTCAGGGCTAATGTAAACAAGACACCCCTTGCTCCCATGAAACGTTTTCAAAGGCAGGTTCGCTTACCCCAGCTTCCTGAGAACCCGCGAGGCGCGTTCAGGGCTTTACTTAACAGGCAGAGCATATTTCATTCTCATAGGGGTAAAACCTTTGAGAAACTTGATAATACCCGTGCTGCAATATCCGCGTACGAGAAGGCAAAATACTACAAACCTTCTGATGTCTCACTTGCAAAGCAGGTACAAAATCTACGCCTGGAAAGACTTCAAAACTTAAAAGCGTAATTTCTCGAATCAGAACTGCTGAACATCAATATAAAATATATCTATTCAGGATTAGAAAGTTCTTGAAAATAATGGTAATATATCCGACCCTTAAAAAGACAGGATCAATATAAATAAAGTATTGATAGAGTATTTGAGGATTGTAATCCTTTAAAGGTGAACAATGGTTTCTGAACAATTCAAGGTAATGAACTATCTTTCTAATTCCTTTATAACAGTTGAAGGGAAAAGGAATGCTGATAATTTTTTTATAGTTCGAAATGGTAATGTCAAGATTGCCAGGGAAAACCCGGTTGTTGGAGAAGATCCTAACGTTATTCTTGGCCCGGGAGATTTTTTCGGGGTGATTTCCTGCATGAGCGCCCACGCAAGAATTGAGAGTGCCATAGCCATCACCAACGTATCACTGATATCTGTTGACAGGGAACAATTTGGAATATTGATCCAGAAAAATCCCGCGGTTGCAATGAAGATAATCCGTTTCTTCAGCAAAAAGCTGAGAGAATTTGACCAGGCAATTACCCGGTTAACATTCTCAAATGTTGTGGAGGAAGATCCTGAACACCTCTATAAAATCGGTGAATACTATTTGAAGAAAAAGCAATATAATCACGCTGCATACGCGTTACAGCGATACATCCAGTATTGTCCCAATGGCCCCAACAGGGACAATGCCATACATAATCTTAAAGCGCTTAAAGCACCTTTAAAAGTACCGGAAAGTCCACAGCAGCATGGCCTTAATCGCACTTTCAAAGATAATAATATGATATTTTGCGAGAATGAACCGGGAAATGAACTGTATATCATTCAGTCAGGTAAAGTTAAGATAACCAAAATCGTAGATGAAGAAGTGCTTCTTGCTGTTCTTAAACCCGGTGATATTCTTGGTGAGATGGCACTGCTTGAGAATCGTCCCAGAAGCGCTTCAGCCATTACCTTTGGAGAAACTTCCCTCCTGGCAATCAACAAGTCTAACTTTGAAACAATGGTGCGTCAACAACCGCAACTTGCCTCCAGGTTAATTCAGCTTCTAAGCGAAAGAATCTGGACAGCATACAGGCAACTTGCTAACCTGTTAGTACGGGATCCCATAGGTCGCATATACGACATGCTGCTTATACAAATTGATAAGCAAAAAATAAAGATATTACCAAAAGAAACCCATACATTTGATTTTGGGGCCAAAGAACTTGTTAACATGGTGGGACTTCCACCTGAAAAAGGTGAAGCGCTTATCGTTGAACTACTTGAAGATAAACACATTAAGCTTGAAGAAGGAAAGATAATGTGTACGAACCTTGAAGAACTGGAAAAAACAGTACACTTCTATAAGAAAAAATCTGCATTAGAAAGAAAACGTGAAGCCAGTAAAAACATTTAAATATATAGCCATCGTCCTTGCATCTTTACTTATCCTTGCCGGGGGAAGTGCCGCTCTTTTTGTATATCTCTATCCCAGGGAAAAGCTTCTAAAGATCATAACTACCAGCATTGAGAACGCCACAAACCGAAAAGTCGCCATCTCAAGTATTGAATACGGCTTCAGCGGGATAATCATAAATGATTTTAAAATATATAATGATATTACAGGACAAAAAGGTTTCATCGCTTCGGCACGTAACGCGCATATACGTTTTTCGTTACTTTCTTTATTGGATAAGAAATTTACAATAAATCATATCTCGCTTAATGATGGTAAAATCAACATCATCTATTCTGACGGAACTTCTAACATAGAAAAACTCATTAGATACATATCCGAATCCACGGATGATGAAAATGATGAAAAATCATCAATATCATCATCCATCACAACTATTGCTCTTAATAACACAAATGTTCTTCTAAAAGATGCCCCTGATTCACTCAAGCCTCTTAACGGTTCATATACTTGCGACGCCATAATAGCCTTTCCTGAAACACATAAGGTAAAATTCTCTGATGTGTATATCACCCTGCCAGAAGGCAGGGGGAATATTGAAACGGATATACTGCTATCAATTGGTAATGGAGACTTCTCACTGCAAGGTGATGTAACCCTGCAAAAATGTTCACTTCTCTGGGTATACAAGTGGATAAAAAGCAACACCATCTTACCATACAAATCATTTACCGGCACCATACGTAAACTGTCAATTAGCGATAACATGGTTGAAGGATTTGTGAAAGGTACATCACTTCTTTCTGATTCGAGAAGGGTAAAAGTTGATGGTTTAGCCAGGGTAAACCTGAAGGGTGAAACCGTTTTTATATCCAACGTGAAAGGCTCAATCAATTCTTCTTCTTTTAAATTAAACGAACTACTTTTTAACTTAGATGGTGACTTGAAGAAACTTCACGTTACAGAAGCTGATGTGTCAATCGAGGATGTCTTTTCAGTTATACCGGGTATCACACTACCATTATCCGGATCCCTCAAGGGGAATCTCAAATACTCAAATAATAATGTTAACGCTGATATTCATCTTTCTGATGCCGGCTATAGCGGGAAAAAGAATATTGTATCAGGTATTTCCACTCATCTTGTCATTGAGGACAACCAGTTTAAGAAGCAGGGTATCCCTGTCCGTCTACTTGGGCAACCTGCTACTTTATCTGTTGCAACCATAGATAAAAAGTTCAATCGATTCGTTGTGAATGTTAGTTTTGATACTTTTTCAATCGATTCTATTCCGGTCGATGACAAGAAACCGATTGGTTCATTACAACTGAACCTGCCTGTAGAGCTATCTGGAAAAATCCAATGTGGTGTTCTGCAAACGGAGAATCTCAAGGTACAGAATATCCAGGTAAATTACCGTTTTACAGGTAGCACACTATCATTATATTCATTTCAGTCAAGTTTTGCCGAAGGAAGTATAAAAGGTCGGGGGACAATTTCTTTCGCGGAAAAATCACCACACTTTGATATTGATTCCCGTTTCACAAATATTAAAGTGCAGGAGCTGGCTGCTATCGATCCCCGATTTGACAACAGGTTTTATGGTATTGCAGACGGTACTATTAACCTTGAATTCGCGTATGACAGGAATGTACCTTTCCTGAACGCACTCATGGGAAAACTGGAATTTACCATTGATAAGGGGAAACTTGTTAACACTGGAATTCAGGATGGACTTGGGATATGGCTTGCAGAACTTAAATACAAGCTGAAGGATCTTGAATTCTCAAAGATATACGGCAACTTCAATATTATGGGGCCAAATTATTATATTAAATCCTTTATATTTAACGCCCCTGACATTCGTCTCAAGGTAGATGGATTTTTCAACAAGGTAGCTGAAAGTAATATTAAAATTGATCTTGAGTTTACCCCTGATTTCATAAAAGACCTCCCCAACCCTGCCCTGCTTCAATTAACCCAATATAAACAGGGCAGGTGGTATGTAATACCATTCGAGGCAAAGGGGAAGGATATAACCAAGGGTAAAAACATTAAACGTTTACGATAACTCGCTTCTCACCTTATTCATCAAGCCACCCTTTTTTATAATATCCTGCATAAACGGCGGAAAAGGTTTAGCCTGGTATGTCTTTCCTGAAGTTATATTTTCAATAACACCGCTGTCAAAATCAATCTCGATTTCATCACCCTCGTTGATTTCCGCTGCTGCTTCCGGAGATTCAACAATCGGCAAGCCGATATTAATGCTGTTTCTAAAAAATATCCTGGCAAATGAATCGGCGATTACGCATGATACTTTGGCTGCCTTAATGGCGATTGGTGCATGTTCCCTGGATGATCCGCATCCAAAATTTGAACCGGCAACGATGATGTCACCGGGTGCCATCTTCTCCATAAATTTTTCATCAGCATCTTCCATGCAGTGTTTGGCCAATTCATCGGGATCCGAGGTGTTCAGGTATCGTGCCGGTACAATCTCGTCCGTATTTATATCATTTCCAAATTTCCATGCTTTTCCATGTGCTTTCATGTTAAAACTCCTTTGTAGTTGGAATACAAAATAATTACATTACTTCAGTTCGTCAGGATGGCAGATTTTTCCCATCACCGCGGAAGCTGCAGCCACGGCAGGATTAGACAGGTACACCTCGCTTTTAGGGTGTCCCATTCGTCCTACAAAGTTCCTGTTTGTTGTGGCAACACATTTTTCACCCTCTGCCAGTATACCCATGTGACCGCCAAGACAGGGACCGCATGTGGGGGCAGAGACTATTCCCTCGGCTTCGAGAAATACATCGAAGAGTCCTTCGTCCAGTGCTTTCCGGTAAATCTCCTGGGTTGCCGGAATTACCAGGAGCCGTACATCTGCATGCACCTTTCTGCCACGTAACACCTCTGCTGCCACCCTAAGGTCTTCAATTCTTCCATTGGTGCATGAACCGATTACCACCTGGTCAATTTTGACACCGCTTTCACGGGCCGGATTTACGTTTTCCGGCAAGTGGGGATATGCCACTAACGGTTCAATCTTCGATACATCGTATTCCCGCACGTCAGCGTATTCAGCATCCTTATCACTGGAATAAACCGTAAATTCCTCGCTGCTTCGTGATCGGATGTATTCCAGCGTGATATCGTCGGGTTCTATTATACCGTTTTTACCACCGGCCTCAATGGCCATGTTAGCCATTGTCATTCTACCTTCAATGGAGAGATTGCTTATAACGGAACCGGTAAATTCCATCGACCTGTACAGGGCACCGTCAACCCCGATATCACCAATAGTATGCAGTATGAGATCCTTGCCTGATACGTAGGGACGCAGTTTTCCTTCGTAAATAAACTTCATGGCTTCGGGAACCTTGAACCAGGTTTTCCCCACTGCCATAGCCGCTGCCATATCAGTTGAACCTACGCCTGTTGAAAATGCCCCCATCGCTCCATATGTACATGTGTGTGAATCAGCACCAATAATAAGCATTCCCGGCCTGGTAAGTCCAAGCTCCGGTAAAAGAGCATGTTCAACACCAACCCGTCCAACATCATAAAAATGCTTTATCCCCTGCGCCTTTGAGAACTCCCGTAAAATCTTTACCTGTTCTGCCGACTTGATGTCTTTATTAGGTGTAAAATGATCAGGAATCAGTGCCACCTTTTCCGGATCAAATACACTCTTAATATTTAAGTCTGTAAATTCTTTTATGGCTATGGGAGCCGTAATATCATTGCCAAGCACAAGGTCGACCCTTGCTTCTATCAAATCTCCAGCTGTTACTTCATCCCTGTCGGCATGTGCTGCCAGTATTTTTTGAGAAATTGTCATACCCATGGATACACCTCATTTAATATTTGTAATATCAACAGTATAGTCATAAAAAATATAAAATACCGGTTTTTAGACCGGTATACGTGGATCAAATGATAAATATTATTATTAATAATGCAGAGTTTGCTAATCCATTTAAAAAATCAAGTATGTTTTTAAGAAATCAAGGAATCTCTTACCGCGCTATAAAGCTCTTCAAGATCAAAAGGTTTCATTAATACATAATCTATTAATGCCCTGTCCTCGTTTTCCATGGATAGATAATTATCAGAAATTACAATGATTCTCGGCTTTTTATCAAGGTATTTTATCTGCCGCAATATATCCCAGCCGTTCATATCGGGTATATGCATATTCAACACGAGCAAGTCAACCTTCTCCATTTCAAGATGCGCCAGGCCCTGTGCCCCTGTTATGGATGTTCTCACCCTGGCCATCTTGTTCTCTAATGCCCTTTCAAGGATTGAATTAAACTCCTGGTCATCATCAATGAGAAGTACATCAATATCTTCAAAGTTATAGTCTTTATGGTTTCGCCTGATCTCTTCTTCAAGTATCTCCCGGGTATTGACCGGTAGTGTAATGGTGAAAACGGTACCCTTGTCTTTTTCACTCTCAACAGAAATGGTTCCATTATGATTCATGATCACCTGGTTGGCTACGGAGAGCCCCAGCCCGGTACCAGGAATGAGAGAGTGACCCAGGGATCCCTTGGTGGTAAAGAAAGGTTCAAATATGCGATCAATGTGCTCACCTTCGATTCCAGATCCACTGTCTGATATCTTCACATATCCTGATCCGTTCACCTGTCCCGATTCGATTAAAAGCTGCCGGTTATCACTGTATAGCATTGCGTCACGTGAATTGAGCAGTATATTACTTATGGCAAGGCTTACCTTGTTGGCATCAAGGAACATGTCGTCAATTTTGCTTTTTCGCACAACCTCAATAGATACATTGCTGTCATTCATCTCTGGTCGTAAAATCTTTATACAGTCATCAATAATAGATTCAAGATTGGTAAGCACTTTTTTAGAAGGCTTTCTATAAGAAAAGATCAACAGCTGGTCAATAAGGTTGGTTGCCCTTTTGACAATTTTTAGAATTGTATTCAGATCATGCGAAGACCGGTCATTGATCTTTTCCTGGGACAACATTAACTCAACAATACCCTGAATACCGGCATTCATGTTATTAAATTCATGAGCTATACCGGAAGCAAGGGTTGAGATGGTCATGTTCTTTTCCAGCTCGGTAAGATTTCTTCGTGAAAATAGATCATGGTCCTGAAGGATGTGAAAGTACACGTATTCTAATGGTTCATCACCCTGTTGAACAGGCAGAACATTTGTCTGAACCTCTTCATTGAGGTCTTCTATTTGTACATTCTGTTTAATCTTTTCAAGTTGTGTCTGTATCCTGTAATCAAGGGCGTCTATGGGACATCCGTTGTCACGTTTTTCACATTCAGGAAATAATTCATTGCAACTTCTGCCAATCAGGTCAGATGAATGGAAAAGTCTTTTCGCCAGTTCATTTACATCAATGATGTTCTTTTTTGCATCAATTACGATTACCGGAGAAGGGAACGCTTCCAGCAAACTCTTGTAATCGGTTCTTGCCTGGTTATCCATATGTCACGCTACACTTTATAGTCCCGCATCAGGTTCTTTCTTTATAAATGTACTTCACATTGAAAATTTATCTAAATTTTAGTGCCCAAATTGTAAACTATTACAATGTAATTGACGCCTTATGTATTATGGAGATATACTTAAATTAATAAAGCATCAGCACAATCAGAATATTTTTTACAATGGAAAGGTATTTATATGCGTGTGGGCATAATTGGCGCGGGAGCGATGGGGACACTGTTTTCAGACTATATATCACGTACCGGTGTTGATTATTTTGTATATGAAAAAGATGTAAAACGGAAAAACTATCTTGATGACAATCTGCCGATATCCACTTCTCCATCAAATCTTTCCGGTTGTGACATTATATTATTTTTTGTGAAAAGTTATGCCACAGACAATGCCTGCCGGGACATCCATGATTTCATCGCTGATAACACAATAATTGTTACACTTCAGAATGGACTTGGTAATTCTGAAATAATTTCCTCTCACTTTCCCCAAAATCCACTGGTACTGGGGACTACCACGTATGGAGCCGCACTTGATTCATCTGGAACGTTACTACCTGGTGGAGAAGGTGAAATAATTATTGGAGGACGTGATAAGAGATCAAACGCTGTTATATTCTCCCTGCTTACTGATGCGGGATTTACTACCCGGGAAACTGGTAATCCCCTGCAGGTTATATGGGAAAAAGCCATAATAAACGCTGGTATAAACCCCCTGGGAGCGGTGCTCAATATTCCAAACGGGAAAATTGTGGAAAATGACTATTCCAGTAGTATTCAGGAACAGCTCGTTCTTGAAGGATCACGTGTGGCAGATGCCATGAAACTTGATATTTCAGGCAAAACCATGATTAAGCGGACAAAACAGGTCTGTCTTGCTACCGCGGTAAATCACTGTTCTATGCTTCAGGATATCCGGGCACAGCGCAAAACCGAGATTGACAGTATTAACGGAAAGATAATCGAATATGGCCGGCTGAACAATATACCCACCCCATGGAACACATCGATGTATTACCTTGTGAAAGCGATGGAAATCAACTGACATCGATAAACTGTTTGACAAATACTACTTGAACTATTTTTCTAAAAGAAAAAAGAGGTGAGATTATGGATAATTCAAACAACGGGAAAAAATGTTATTATGAAGTCGACGAAAATGGTGTTGCCTTGATGACAATTGACAATCCTCCCATGAACGCGCTCAGCCCTGCTGTGCTTGCTGATATGAAGGATTCTATTCATGATGCTCTCGAGGACAATGCTGTTCGTGTTATCATTATTACCGGTGCAGGTAAAGCATTTGTAGCGGGAGCTGATATTACTGAAATACAAAAACAGAAAACAGAAAAGGACGGCGCAAATTTTCTTGTTACCGGCCAGGAACTATATAACGTTATCGAAAACGCGCACAAGCCATTCATAGCAGCAATTAACGGTTATTGTCTTGGGGGAGGACTGGAGCTTGCCCTTGCCTGCCATATCCGGCTTGCTGATGAAAAAGCACAGCTTGGTCTACCCGAGATAAAACTGGGTATAATACCCGGTTACGGCGGTACACAGCGAAGTCCCAGGATATTCGGCAATTCAAGAGCATTCGAACTTATACTTTCAGGTAATTTCATTAATGCAAGACGGGCTGAGATGTATGGTGTCATCAACAGGGCCACCGAAGCCGGAACTGTCTTAACCGAAGCGAAAGAGCTTGCTGGCGCAATTGCCGCGCGGGGAAGGCTTGCCATACAGGCAGCCATGAGGGCTGTTTCTGAAGGTGTACACATGGAAATGAAAGAAGCTTTGACTTTTGAACGGGAAGAATTTGGAAAGCTATGTGAAACTGCGGACAAGGAAGAAGGAATTGATGCTTTTCTCAACAAGCGTGAACCAAAAATCCAGGACAGGTAATCCTGTAGTACTAATCTCATTCTCTGAAAATGACCGAAGAAACAATAATTATTCGTAAGGCAGCTGAGGATGACATTGAAGACGTGTACAATATTGAGAATGAATCATTTGATTCACCATGGAACTATAAGAATATTCTTCATGAACTCAATTTACAGTTTTCAATATTCATCGTCGCATGCATTGATGAAACTGTTGCAGGATATGCAATTGCCTGGCAGGTTCAGGATGAAATACAGCTGAACAAGATCGCCGTAAAAAGTAACTGCAAGAGACTGGGCATTGGTAAAAGATTACTGGACAGCATTATTGTGGTATCAGACCCGCCGGTTACGCGGGTTTTTCTTGAAGTCAGAGAGAGCAATGCCGAAGCCCAACAGTTTTACCGCAAGCTCGGGTTTACCACTACAGGTTTTCGTAAAGATTATTATAAAACCGATAATGCCATATTGATGGAGAAAATACTACCAGCAGATGAAGATTAATAAAGCCGAATTTATCAAGAGTGCCGTAAAACCAGAGCAATATCCGCAGTTGCCGTATCCGGAATTCGCCTTCGCCGGCAGGTCAAATGTGGGTAAATCATCTCTTATTAACATGGTTACGGGAAACAGCCGCCTTGTTAAAGTCGGCAGCAAACCGGGTGTCACCAAAACAATCAATTTTTTCTCCATCAATGATACATTATGTATCGCTGACCTGCCTGGTTATGGATATGCCAAAGTACCGATGGAGCTCAAGAAACAGTTTTATCCCATGATAAAACTTTATTTTGCAAACAGGGACAGGTTGAAGCTGGTTTTTCTGCTTATTGACATCAGGCGGGTACCCGGAGATTTTGAGAAAGAAATGATCTCACTTGTAACAGGAAACAATATACCGGTTGCTATTATTGCCACAAAGTGTGATAAACTGTCAAAGAATCAGAGAGCCCAGAGTACAAAAAAAATATTAGAAAGCCTTGATATACCTGGCGAATCATTGTTTTATTCATCAGTAAAAAGTGGTGAAGGAAAGAAAGATATTGTGAACCTGATCAGTGAGTATTCCCGGTAGAAAAATCCTTAATTGACGAGATGATTTCTTTTTTATACGGGGAAACCCGCTTTTGTAAACCACCTGATTCGATTACATAAATCTTATCCTGGTCAATAAGAATGGCGATAAGATACGTATAGTCCTTGCCATTATACAAGTACCTGTATTCTGCTATCCTGCCATCAAAGTTTTGAGGGGACGTAAAGTCTTCACTACTTACCTCCTGGTATCCACCTGACTTCAAATGGATATCGATGGCTGAAAACCACATTTCAACACTGCCTTTTGGATCGTTCTTTACCTGGAAAGATCGTACCTTCACCCCACCTGCAGTTATTGCCCTGTAAGCCTTCTTTTCCCTGTTATAGACAGCAAACGAGTCAGGCAGGTTCAGCTTATATTCGGTAGCACAACCAAAAGTAAACAGTATGCCAAGTAAACCCGTCATGAATATAGGTATGAACCTGTTTTTTGTTTCGATTCTTTTCAATGTACGATTCCCCACTGGTCTTTTTCAGAAGGAATTGATCAATTGCTCAACTCCAAGTTCCCTTATCCAACCCCACTCTGATGAAAAAACCCTGTCCCTGGATTTTTGAACTGCCTGCTCGTTTAAATACAAGGTAATTTCTGCGTTCTTCATCCTGTCCTTAAGATATCTCAATCTTCCCTTTAACTTCTCAATTTCGATAATCACTTTCGATATTTCCTTTTCAATCTCCACGGTGTGACTGAAACCTGATGAACCCATAACCTTGAAAAGATCTTTCAGAAGTTTTTCTTTTGCCTGTAATGTAACCTTTGTATTTATAATCTTAAGACCAACATTTTCACGTACCTGTTGCTCGTCATTTATATATGCCTTGTTGGCTATAAAATTTCTGAAAGAAGTCAAATGTTTTACAGGGAGACGTATAATAATACGATCATCACTGTAATATTGTACATAGCCTCCCTGTTCCCGTGTAAATACCTTCGTCTCACTTGTAAAATTTACCGTGTTGTATACACCAACGTGATATACGCTGCGTAAAATTTCCATTTCATTTTTCGCGGCACCGCAAAAGCCGGCAAACGAAAAAATGGCTGCAAATACAGTAATAATTACTTTTTTCATGATATTATTCATCATTGATTGACTTAATAAAACCCAGTATCTCTTTCTTATATTTTTCATATACTTCTTTACTGACAGCCTTCACTTCAATAACGAGTATGGTATCGTCAATTACCCTCAGGAATAACGAATACCATGTTCCATCTTTTAATTCTACATCAATACTTGAAAATTCATTAATCCTTAAATCATCTTCAGTCTTAACATTCTTATAATACCTGTTTTCAAATTCATATAATATTGCCTCTTTCCAGAACCCCGTATCTGCGGGAGGGTAGTTTTCAACAGAGCCCATACGGATACCGCATTCCCCACGGGGTGTCTTGAATAAATATTCACCCTCAGCATCGAAATAATTATTTGAAAGATCAAAAAATTCACCTGGTTTCGTATAATCAACAGAAACACGATCATTAAAAATTGTGCGTTTATCCGGGGTAATACTGGCAACCCATGTGAAAGGAGATGGAATATACCGGTGAACAACTTCTCTTACCCTGGCAGTAAGATGGATGGTTATTGTTGAAAAATCAGCCTTCGACCGAAGATATTCTATTGTTGCTCGTAGTGTCTCAATTTTTTTATCAAGTTTCTCTATTTCCCGTAATATTTTAACTTTCTGTTCGGGATCTTTAGTGTTTTTCAACAGCAGGTACAGGCGTTCACGTATCTTTTTATTTGTTTGAAGCCTTAGTGTTATATCCTGAAATTCCATTGTGATGTCACTGGCAGAAACTTTTCGGCCGGTAACAGTACCTGTTTTTGCCAGCTCATCCACTGCTCTTTCAAAATCCGCTACCGGTACACGCACAACCACTGTAGCCTTCTTATATGTATCCGATGTCACAACAGATTCGATAAACCCTTCGTATTTTTTTGTTTTGCGTTCGATGATCTCAAGGGTATCCTTTATCCTGTCAACTTCCAGATCCAGCTCGGCATTATATATTATCATCCGCTGGCCGGGTGCGTCTTCTTTTTCCCCGGGAGCAGAAGTATCCCGCGGCATTTCACCTTCAGCCCTGCCATTCATCTTTTTCATTCGGGAGGCAGGACGTTCAAAACCCGAAGCAGATTCTCTTGTGTCCTCATACGTTGACCTGCCACCCTGTTTGGAGGGCATGGCACATGACATCATTACAAGAATGCATGAAAGAGAAAATACCAGTAATATGTTATATAATGGTTTATACATATGCGTATGATCGAATTAATAATTGGAAATGTCAATTCTTTTAAAGGCTACACCTGAATCACAATTGCGTCATCAGGTACATAATTCGGCCGGCCTTTTCCCTTGGCATCAGTGATATCAGGTATGATGAAATACTGGAAGTACCCGCTTCGGCCGCATCCTGGTCGATCTGACGTAACACGTCAATAATGAGGGGATCTTCCCATTGTACCATTATACTCACCGCTTCGTCAGGTGGCATACTTTGTATTTTTCCAGCAAGGTCCTGAACATTTTTTTTATACCCTGAATACCGCTTTTTCTCCATTTCAATGTTCTTTTTTTCAAGTTCGAGACCCTGTTTTATTTCCTTCAGCTTTAACTGTTCTTCCTGAATTTCTTTTTCAGCTTCAACAATTTTAGCCTCACGTGTATCAAGCTCTTCAATTCTCTCTTGCAGCCTGTTTTTTTCTTTTTCAAACTCTTCCCTTTCGATCAGCGAAGGCTCGTCATCCATGGCATCAATTACAGATGGAGCTTCACTGGTATAATACCTGCTTACGGTTTTCCCAATATTGATCATTCCGATATAATCAAGCCAGAATACACCAACAACAACAATGAATACTATCAGTATTATAAGATATATCATTTTCGTTGTGTCTGATATGCTTTTCATGGTACATCTCCTTGTTACCCTGTGATTATACAGGCTTATTCAACAGGAATATAGTTACTGTTATATCGTGAAGCTGCCTCGCTTCCCGGTATGGTTGAATTCCTGCCACTTCCATTGTCCACATTTTCACCCTGCAAGTGCCTGGTTATATTAGGAAGTAACTTCATCAACCCGGATAAACCTGATTGCTCCCCGTTTAACATGTTACCGGGAAGCATCCCGTTATTCATTCCACTTGAGAGAGTGTTCATTACCCCTTCTGCCGCGGTGACACCCTGCCTTATGGTGGGCTGATCTGGCTGTACAGGTTGCACTTGGTCGCTTTTCATGGCCTGTTTTACACTGTCGTCGAAATTCTGAACTTTTTGTGGATCGCCCTCATTCGGCACACGTTCCTGATTATGTCTCATAAGTCCAAATCTTTTTTCGATAACCTGTATACGCTGCATTATTCTTGTCATGCCATCCATATGAGCTCCTCCACGGTCAATTATCGCTGCTCCATCAGTCTCTGTCTCTGGTGTAATTGTTGATTCATGTCATCAATTTCTTTTGCCATTTCCCTGTTATATTCATACAGGTAATCTTCCCATTTGCGTTCCTTTAACTTCTCTACAACTTTCCGTTCTCTTGACGCTTCAATGAGACGTTCACGAACTTTCTGTATCTCTGGTTCCATCTGTTCTATTATATCCTGGGATTTTGCTATTGCCCGGTGGGCAACATCAACATACCGTTCACACATCATGGCTTCTTTATAAGAAAAATTTCCCTGCCGCATCCGGTTTGAAAGGTGTACGTAATTTTCCTTTATTTTTTCCCTGAATTCCTGTTGTTTGGTTCGTTCAACATTTTGAATGGCAACCAGTTTTGCCAGTTCATTCTTTACCTGCTCTTCTTTCATTTCCCGCAGGTCGAGCAATCTTTGTAATTTGAAATTAAATTTCTTCATATCTTATGCGTAACCCTATCGTCTACGGGCAAAATACGGTGCCGGGGTGACATAATCCTGTGTCACTTCCTGAGTTTGCTCACCCCGACCCATCAACTGCACCAGCCTGTTACGTATATTCTGGAAATTATCATCCTCGTATATTCCCTGCTTTAAGTAGGCGTCCATTTCAGGTTTCATGTCAATAGCCCTGTCCGCTACCGGGTTAGTTCCCCTGACATAGGCATCCAGCGTAATCAGGTCTTCCACGTTGGCATATGCCGCAAGCAGTTCCCTGAAATCCACGGCAGCCTGTTTATGCTCGTCGTCTATTACATCTTTCATACACCTTGAAATTGACTCTAACACGTCAATGGCAGGATAATGCCCCTTGTGGGCAAGTTTCCTGTTCAGCACCACGTGACCATCCAGTATACCCCGTACCGCGTCAGCTATTGGTTCATTCATGTCATCAGCTTCAACCAGGATAGAATAAAACCCGGTTATACTGCCCGATCCTTCCTTGTTGCCAGCTCTCTCAAGCATTCGGGGCAGAATTGAAAATACAGAAGCCGGGTACCCTCTGGTTGACGCGGGTTCACCGGCGGCAATTCCAATCTCACGCTGTGCCATGGCAAACCTGGTAACCGAATCCATCAAAAGATTCACATGAAGCCCCTGGTCCCTGAAATACTCGGCTACCGAATGGGCAAGAAACGCGCCCCGCATACGAAGCATCGGCGGCTGATCCGAGGTGGCGATTATCACTACTGACTTTTTGAGTCCTTCTTCTCCAAGTTCACGTTCCACGAAATCCTTGGCTTCACGGCCACGTTCACCTATAAGAGCAATTACATTTACATCGGCTGCTGTATTTCGGGCAATCATGGCGATCACCGTGGATTTACCCACACCTGAACCCGAGAAGATACCGATTCGCTGTCCTTTACCTATTGTATTCAAGCCGTCAATGGCCCTTATACCTGTTGAAAGGGGCTTGTCAATTATCCCCCTTTGTAGTGGTTTAAGCGGTTCACCGTTAACCGGGTATTTTTCTGATGAGTACATCTCCGGCTTACCATCAAGGGGTTTTCCGGTACCATCAAGCACCCGGCCCAGCAACTTATTGCTAACCGGCACCATGAGTGAGGTACCCGCCGCGAAAACCTCTGCGCCGGGAACAACACCCTTCATTTCACCGATGGGCATTAGAATAACTTTATTCTTATTGAATCCAACCACTTCAGCCCACAGGTATTCGCCCTCACCAATCTTGATCTTACACAACTCACCGTACTGCACCTCCGGCCCATGTGATTCGATGGTGAGACCTACAATCCTTTCAACCTTTCCTGTAAACTGTATGGTGTCGACTTCTTCGATTATGCTCTTGTACTTTGAAAGGACGTCGACCTGTTCATGCTGAAGTATTTGTATCATCTAGTATCCCTTTACAACGGACTTGCGTTTCGAATAGCCTCTTCAATGGTATCAAGCTGTGTAGAAACCCTGGCATCCACCGCGCCAACATCTGTTTCGATTATACAGCCACCACGCTCCACACGTGAATCCTCGTATATATTCACCTTCTTGAGTGATTCCATCATCTTGATCAGTTCATCCTTGTGGGCAGTGGTCATATCCAGATCGGCAAAGTTCACACGAACATCAATCCTGTCCCTGTCCTTCACGCTCTGCAATGCAGACTTGATATTGTTGATGACAACTTCACGCCTTTCAACGATCTCATCCTTGATAACCTTTCGTGAGATCATTAGTATCATCTCGGTCATAAGTTTTTCAGATGAACGTATAATATCATCCCTGATATCAACCGCGGTGGACACAATAGTGCCAAGACGGTCGATCAAACGCATAACCTCGGCCTGTCCTTCCTTGTAGCCCTCTTCACGTCCTGCCTCGTATCCTTTTTTGTAGGCCTCATGCTCGATTTCCGAGACTTTCAGCTCTGCTTCTTTTATCATTTTCTCGGCTTCGAATTTGCCCCGTTCGATCTCCTTCTCTGAATCAGCACGAAGCTTTTCCATTTCGCTTTTTATCTGCTCACGGGCTTCCTGTAGTTCTTTGAAGGCCACGGCCTTTCCGTCTTCTTCTATTTTGGATGCCCGTTCTTTGGCATCATCAAGCATCTTCCGAACTTCTTCTTCGGTTTCGCGACGATACCGTTCAAGCTCGGCCTCCATCTCCTCAATAGACGGGCCCTGGTATACATCAAGAGGATGCCCCTCCGCGTCCACCTCAAACTCGGTGTATTCTTCGTCGGTCATCACGTTACGCTGATACTTATCAGGCAATTCCACCTGTTTTGGTGCAGGCCTGTATGACACTTCGCCGGGTTTAAAAACCAGTCTAGACAACGAGCTCCTCCTCGCCGGCACGGGCAACGATAATATCACCGGCTTCTTCAAGTTTACGTATAATGTTCACTATTTTCTGCTGCGCCTCTTCAACGTCACGCAGTCGTATTGGTCCCATAAAATCCATGTCTTCACGTAGCAGTGATGCAGCACGTTTTGACATGTTTCTGAAAATCTTTTCCTGTACCTCGGCGTCAACACCCTTGAGTGCCTTGGCCAGGTCTTGTGTATCAACTTCACGAAGTACTTTCTGAATGGAACGGTCATCAAGAAGTACGATGTCTTCAAAGATAAACATTCGTTTCTTGATCTCTTCTGCAAGCTCGGGATCTTCCTCTTCAAGTGCCTCAATGATGATCTTTTCAGTACCACGGTCAACATTGTTGAGCACTTCCACTATGGCATCAATACCACCGGCAGAAGTATAATCCTCACTGGCAAGGGTGGACAGTTTTCGCTCAAGCACCCGCTCTACTTCCCGCAATACATCAGGTGATGTCCTGTCCATTATGGCTATTCGTTTTGCCACATCGGCCTGGATCTGATGATTGAGGCCGGAGAGAATCTGCGCCCCTTTCTGCGGATCGAGATAGGCGAGAATCAGCGCGATTGTCTGTGGATGCTCGCCCTGTATAAAGTTTAGAAGATGACTTGGATCAGTTCGCCGTATAAAGTCAAAAGGACGCACCTGCAAAGAAGAAGTAAGCCTGTTAACTATATCTATGGCTTTCTGTGTACCAAGGGCTCTTTCCAGCACTTCACGGGCGTAATCTATACCGCCTGAGCTGATAAAATCCTGGGCCATCATCAGCTCCTGGAATTCCATCAGCACCTTGTCCTTATCATCCGGTTCAACCTTGTCAAGCCGTGCTATTTCGAATGTCAGCTGTTCAATCTCGTCTTCGCGGAGATGTTTAAAAATCTCAGAGGACACATCGGAACCAAGCGATACCAGGAAAATGGCCGCCTTCTGCCTTCCGGTTAATTGTGCCTTTTTAGATTGAAGCATATAAATACCCTCTTAAGAATTCATCATTCCCTGTACATAATATATGCACCCCGCGCAAAGTCGACAATAATATTATTCTTCAGCCAGCCATGTTCTCAATAGCGCGGCCACGTCATCCGGCCTTTCCCTGGCGAGGTTAGCGGCATTTTCCTGCAGTTCCATCCTCGCCTTGTCTTCCAGTGACAGCTCCACATCAACGCCCTCTTCTTCGGCGGCCCTGAGTGCCGCTTCACGCATTCGTTGCTGCTCCAGTGCCAGCTGTTCTTCTTTTATTCTTCGCCTTCGCGCCAGCTCCCTGGAGATGGCCCTGAAAAGTATTACACCGAGAAACAGCGCGAATACCCCCACAAGGGCGGCAAGAAGCATTCGTTTGAGCTGCTCTTTACGCCTGTATTCACCACGCAGTTCTTCCCATTGTTTTGAGCGATCAAACATGATGTTCTCAACTGCAACCTGGTCACCCCTCGCCTGTTGAAAATTGATAGACTTCTTAACTATATTTTCGGCCTGTTTCAGCTCTTCGTCAGACAGTGGAACCTGCACAAGATCCTTTGACGGGTCGAGATCATAACTCCCATCAGGCTGCCGGGGCAGATCCTGGTAACCGTCAATGGCGATGGCAACCGACACACCTGACATCTCATATGGGTCCCTGTCTATCTTTCTTATCGTCTTATTTACCGCATGATTCTTAATATTTTCTTTCTTTTCATACTTTGCATATTGATCATCGCTTGCCTTGTAGCCCGGAGGGGTATTTCCCTCGGTGCCGGCAGGACCTTCAGGGTTCCAGCCATGTCCCTGGAAATTCTCATCTGTTGATTTCTCCGAAATAGTAAGTGAATCTTTCACCTTGCGTTCGGAATACGGTGTTTCGGGATTATCCTTTTCCATTACAATGGGAGTATACTCTTCCTGTTCTTCGCTTATCTTGTCCCAGTTGAAATTCATATTCAGACGCACAATCTGGATCCGGTCAGAAGAATAAATTTTCTCCAGCCCCTTCCTGATGTCCCTGAGCATGTTCACCCTGGCCTGTTCTTCGATCTTTCTGCGATACTCCATCATCTTAAATTCAGCTTTTGCCCTGTCAAAGTCATCATCAAAATCTGATATAATCTTACCGTATTCATCGGTTACGGTTACATTTTCAGGTTTCAGTTTACCAACAGCCCGTGCAACAAGGTGGGTGATACCCTTGATCTCTTTCTTGCTCAACGAATCATATCCCGGGGCCAGGTGAACGGTAACCGCAGCGGTATAGGGGGTCGCATCCTGGGTGAAAAGCTCATCTTCGGTCATGGCAATTTCAACATCGGCCTTTTCGATATTACGCAATGACTGAATGTGGCGTTTAATTTCATCACGTAGAGCCCGCATATATTTGACATCCAGTTCACGGTCGGTTTCTGTCCATTTGGATATATCGAACAACTTCCACCCGGGAATACCCTTTGGTATCATATCTTCCTGTGCCAGCCTGGTCATAATCACTTCACGTTTACCTGGATCAACCAAAACCGTGGTTGTACCGTCGGTAGTATATGAATACCCCATTTCCTCAAGCTGCTTGGTCACCTTGCCGAATTCTTCGGCAGGCAGATCAGAAAACAGCACCACGTTGGCCTTCTCGGTAGAAACCGAGAAAAGCACGATAAAGGAAACAACCAGCACTCCTGCCACCACCCCGATGATGATCCGCTTGGTGGTATCAAGCTTTGTATATATTTCCTTTAACTGTGTGTAAAGGTTTTGCAGGAATTCAATCATAACGCGCTCCTCCCCCCTCGCAGATAAAATGCATATGGCAATATCATGCGAAACGGTAGATTTTTCAGAGAATTTCTAAAGAGACATAATATTATCCATACACAGTAAAAAAAATGTTCTAAAAAGTCAATTAATTTCCTGTTTAAATACCTGTTTTTTATTATGTCTCTTTTCATAGAATCCTCTTAGCGCATGTTAACCAGCTCCCTGTATGCCCTTATAGCCTCGTCCCGAACAGTTTTGGCAAGGCTCAAGGATATCTCGGCCTTCTGCTGCGCGATCATTACGTTGTGAATATCTACAGATTCGGGCTCATATATCATTTTCTTTGACAATGTATCCGAATCAACCTGGAGATTGTTCACTTTTTGTACTGCTTCTTTCAGCGCATTCTCAAAAGACCCGGTCACATCATCATCCAGCTTGTGCGCTTTCTGATTGCCATAATGCCTGGAGTCAGTGGTTCTCATAACCACGTTTTGAGCGCTTTTCTCAATACCCTGTACGCCTGACTGCATATTCAATAGTGATATCATGCTACATTCCCCTTTCCGTAGTCTCTTTTCTCAATAACCGTTTCACCGAATGATTTCTGCACCAGCGGCTGCAACGGACTTTTTCTTCTCATAGGTGTTTTTTGCGACAGTTCATGTGTGATATGTATATCTGTTGGAAATCCTTTTTCCCTGAACATGATCATTCCTCCTTATTATGCCCTGCCGATTTCAAGGGCCTTGGTAAACATGGATTTTGTATTATTAATCATGGTTACATTTGCTTCATATGATCGCGAGGCGGAGACCATGTCTGTCATCTCCATTACCACGTTCACATTGGGCATCTCTACGTATCCCTTCTTCGGCCCGGTATTTATCGCGTCAGGATGAGTAGGATCATATACCAGCCTGAAAGGTTCTTTGTCCTCTTCTATCTTTACCACCCGTACACCTTTGCCTTCACCATGCCCCACCCTGCCGGGGACAAGGGGAGACTTGTAAAATGGCCTGATATTTACCGGTGCGAAAATTGCCCTCTTGCGCCGGTACGCCCCGCCCTCTGGTGTTCGTGTGGTTGTGGAGTTGGCGATGTTACTGCTTATCAGGTCCATCCTGAGACGCTGTGCGGTAAGCCCTGTTGATGCTATATTAAAACTATTGAACATTCCCATCTACAATTCCTCCATTACGCCCTTAACACAAGTTTCATGCTTCTGAACTTATGGTTAAGACTTGTGATCAGCGAGTTATACCGCATCTGGTTCTTCGCGGCATCAACCATTTCTTTCTCAATATCAACGTTGTTTCCATCATTTCTGTACGTGGTTGAATAATCCAGGTTTATCCTGGGGCTCACTTCGCGTACATCCCTGGGAGTGAAGAAATCAAAATGCCTTGAGTCTGTCTTTAACGCGTCATAATTACGCATGGGATCTTCGTTTTGCCTGATTGCCCGCTTCAATTCGCTTTCAAAATTCACTTCGCTTCTTTTAAAATGGGGCACGTCCACATTGGCTATGTTATTGGCGATAACCTTTCTTCGAAGTGACTCCCCGTCTAATGCCCTCTCCAGGAGGTATGCTGTGGTATTATAACTATCTACTGCCATCTTCATTTCCTCTCTATCAATGCTGAGAATGGTCCTCATTATTACATTCGGTAAATTTAAAAATTTAATAAGTATTTTTTTAGGGACATAATGCTAAGGCAGTGAAGAGTGAGAGGTGAAGAATTATCAGTGCTCCCTGTTCACCCTTCACCTCTCACTCTTCACTCAAACCTTGTTCAATTTTTCATAATTTACCATAAAATTCTTGCAAAACTGCAGGGGTTTGGTAATAATCAACATTAAATCGTTTCCGATGATTACACTACAAATTATAACGGGCAGGGCTTATGAATACTACAAAAGAATCACTACCCCTGGGTAAACAATGGGGATACGCCATTGGCCAGCTTGGCTGGTCAACACTTATCAACATAATCGGACTACAGCTTGTATATTTCTATATTCCACCAGAGGGTTCGGGAATTGAAACATTTATACCCCAGGTAACCTTTCTCATGGTCATCAATATTATTACGATGATCGCCGCCGGGGGGCGTCTCTGGGACGCTATAACAGACCCACTTATCGCCAACCTGAGTGACCGCTGGAAAGGCAAGCGGGGACGACGAATTCCCTTTCTTGCAGCCGGCGCGGTGCCTGCAGCGTTATTCTGTACACTTATGTTCGTTCCCATTGTGATGGGGCAGAGCGGCTGGAACGTTGCCTGGCTGTTTGCCATGCAGACATTCTTCTATCTTTTTCTGACAGTATATGTCACCCCGTTTTTCGCCCTTATCCCGGAACTTGGACATACTGCAGACGAACGGCTGAACCTGTCCACCTGGATATCCATTACCTACGCGCTGGGTATCATGGTTGCCGCGCAGGTTCCTCTTTTTGGAGGGATCATAGGTAACATGACAGGGATCACCGATACCGTTACCCAACTGCAGCTTGCCATCGGATTTCTATCATTTATATCAATACTCTTCATGATGGTTCCCGTACTTACCATAGATGAGAAACGCTACTGCGATGCCATACCTACGGACATCCCCATGATGGAAGCGATAAAGAAGACATTCAGAAATAAGAACTTCGTGTACTACGTGGCCGCCGACTTCTCGTATTTTACCGCCCTGATGATCGTGATGACCGGTCTCATGTACTACATCACCGTATTGCTCGGTCTGGGCAAGGACATGGTTAGCCAGCTTATGCCGGTGATGGTTATAGTGTCATTTCTCTTCTACCCCTTTGTGAACATTCTTGCCAAGAAGGTTGGCAAGAAGCCCCTGGTTTCAGGGTCGTTCCTGTTCATGAGTATCATTTTCTTCTTTATATACTTTCTTGGCCGGCTTCCCCTTGACAATACCCTGCAGGCATGGCTGGTAGTTGTGTTCTATGCAATTCCAATCGCCTTTCTGGGTATTCTGCCCAACGCGGTGCTTGCCGATATCGCGGAGCACGACGCCATAAAAACCGGGGTAAAGCAGGAAGGGATGTTCTACGCCGCCCGTACACTTATGCAGAAGTTTGGACAGACCTTCGGTGTGCTCATATTTGCCGCCCTCACCTCACTTGGCAAGGACCCCGGGGATGACCTGGGAATCCGCATAAGCGGTTTCGTGGGCTTCGGCCTGTGTCTTTTTGCCGGGCTTTTCTTCATGCGCTACAGGGAGAAACAGCTCTTAAG
>CAZVRB010000032.1:0-33365 GCA_964629365.1 uncultured Leptospiraceae bacterium | reverse complement strand
GGTCACCCTCATCGACACCTACAACGATGAAGACTACCGAAACGAGTCATTCCTGTTTGCCAGGAAAGACCTCTACCAGTCACTGTACGGTGACCGGGACGACGATGAATTGAAAAGCACACAGGAATCGGCACTTAAGGTTGAATACAATACCATAAACAGCGGTGTGATCACACGAAAGTTTGCCCGCCCCATGGACCTCCGCTTCTATAAGTCCATGCACGTATGGTGTAATTTCAGGTCACCAAGTCCCCTTTCTGATGCCCTGATCATCAGGGTGGGGTCTTCTGAGAATGATTATCTTGAATACCGGTATCCCATAAGCAATCTCAACGTGTGGTCTGACATCTCCCTGAAGCTTCGTGACGATTCATCAGCCTCCCTGTCTCCCGTAACACAGGTGGGCGATCCTGACATGAAACGCATTCAGTATATCATAGTTGAAATAGATGGAAGCACTTCCACCGGCGAGTTCTGGTTAAACGATATCTACGTGAGTGACTCGGTTACCCTGGAAGACAGTGCCCACTGGCTTGAAGGTGAAATAAAGATCACCCGTCCCCTGGCACGCACAAAATCGGGAACCCCCATACTTTCCGATATCACGGTAAAATACATACACAAGGGCCATGGCAGAAATTTCAGCACGGTGGGGAAGACTCTTGAAGATATAGAAGAAAACTACCAGCAGCTTTTTACCTCCGCCACAATTCTGCCCCACTGGACAGCTTCAGTTGACCTGATCAATGAAAAGTCTTATACAGAAAGCCTGAACCAGGATGTTGAAGAAGAAAAACGCGGCGATACCCGCAAAACCAGCATTTTCGCCAGGTCAGAATATGCTCCGCCAGATAGCGGCATCCCCCATATTATCGTACTCTACCAGCAGGAAAATTATCGCAACAACAGGGAGGAGGACATTTTCGCATCCGATATTCAAACGGTCACCCGCAGGGATATATATACACCGTCCATACAGGTGCGCCATACATCAGACGACTTTATCGGCGGTGTGCTTAGTACGTCACTACAGCTTGATACATCATTCAGGGACAACCTGGTGACAAGGAATTCCAGTGAACTTTCCCGTAGTGAACTTTCAAGCTACATAAGCTTACGTGAAACGGAAAAACGGCAGAAAGAGATGACCAGTGTAACCCTTGACTACCAGCATAAAAAGTTTTACCTGCGCCCCTCCATTGACCTGTCCTCCCAGGAGGTGGTTACGCTCTACGGCCGTGAAGACCTTCAGGATACCGGCATCTATGGAAACGTATCCGGCGAGTATCACCTGCCTTTCGTATACGGGAAAGACTTTAAATTCGTTGAAAGAAATAAAAAAACCTCTCTTGCACTGGGCCTCAAAGACCTGCCCCTTACCCGGCCTTCTGTGCGATACGAGTTATACTATAATGAGAACAGGTTTACTGATTATCTCGATTCAAGCCAGGTACGGCAGGCAGGGTATGACAGGTCAAAAAACGTACAAAGTTACCTGTCACAGTCATGGTCATTCCCCATATTGCTGGATAATATAAATGCCCTAAATTTTATAAAGAATTGTACTATTTCATATTCACGATCCATGTTTCTTCAAGAATCAGATGTGCCGTACGAGGGGGAAGACACCAGCTCTTTTAATGAGAATTACGGGCTCAGCAGGGTGTACAACACCCTCTCAAGGGCAGGGATGAATACCTGGCAATACCCCCCATGGCATTTTTTCACCGGCAGGGACACCGCGGCAAATGGAAGGGATTACGTAAACACCAATCTCAACAACACTATCATGGTGGATGATTCTACCGTGGCCCCGGACTATACCAACCGGCTGCGTCTCATAGATAATGCCTCTGTCAATACATCCATGGACTTTCAGATGATAACCCTCACCACCTCTGGTGGTATCAACCAGGTTTCCGAGCGGCAGAGCATACAAACCGCCCCCCAGCAGGTTGTCAGCCTGAACGCGCAAAGCGGATTGTCTTTCGATCTTATGCGTATCTTTTCTTTCAGCTTTTTCAGACCCAACAGGCCCGACATACCCTATCACGCGGCAACCACCACAATTGATTATACTTTCAGCCGAAACATGCTCATCACCTCAAACACAAGGGAGGACAGCCATCTTCCTCAATATGCAATTACCTTCAAGTGGGACAGGTCAAGTATAGCCGCCCGATTCGGAATTGACTACCGGGTACGGAAGTTTTATGAATACATCCCACTTGATGATGACAGGCGAAATTCATCTGATGATATTTACGTTGAAAACATGACCAATACTGAATATTTCAAGAATGTTGACCGGGGATATACCATGTCCCTGTTGTACGAAACCGACATTACATGGCTGTATGATTTTTTAAGCAAGTGGTACGATTTAATAGCCCGGCCGATTTTCAGAACTGAATATTCCCTTATTCTTAACCGCTATAATTATACATATACCACCTCACCTGAGCCCTACGATCAGCACATGCTTTCAGCAGAGATCACCCTTGACCTTCACAAAAATCTTCAGGGGGGATTGAGTTCACGGGGGGTGCTTGAGCGCTATAGAAACCGGGATACCGGAGGCATCAACCGTGAAATCATTTCATACGAGATCGGGGTTCACCTTTCGTTGATATTCTAGCAGGACTTCACTTGAACAGGTTTCTGAGCCGTACTCTGAACCTGTGATAAAAACTTTTCAATTCAACCAGGTGTATCACGTCCCTTTTCTTTTTCAGGGCTTCAATAGTGGTCATATGTACAACATCCCACAGCTTATCCATGTCAGGACAGAAAGAGAAGTAATCAAGGTTAACCTGGTAAGCTCCCTTATACTGCCGGCCCCCTCCATCGGAGGTTATCTCTTTAATAAGATAATCCAGGTCAAAATCTTCTTCGTTCGTTCTGAAGGAGGCATCAAGCTGCAACTTATTGTGGTTATCCTTGAATACAAGGGCAAATACCACTACCATTTCCACGTCATTGTTATTTAGCAAAAAGTCAGAGATAATTGCAATACTATCCCTGTTATTCTCTTCAACATAACCAACACCCGCCATGATCCAGTCCCTGTAACATACCTGGCCGCTCACCGCCTTTCGCAGCAGACGCACCGTTTCCCCGGACAGGGGCACATCCATGATACTGGTAAGCAGGCTGCTGTCAGAATACGCGGCAAGAAACTCAAGTGCGTCATAATCCAGTTTCGAAGCGTGTGTATAATTATCCGTATCGTTTTGAATGCCAAAGACAAGTGCGGTTGCTATGCGCTTCATCATCTCTTCATTGAAGCCAGGTTGCAGTTCTTTAACCAGGTGTGCCAGCACCGTACTTGTTGAACCAACTTCAGCTGAAAGAAACTTGAGCTGCACTTCAACTTCATCATCTGCTTCTACATGATGATCTATGTGAATAAGGCATGGTAATTTACTTGAAAGGTCCTGCACCTTTGCAGTTTGATAATCCAGGATTGCATACCCGTCATACTTCGACAGGGGGGGCAATGATTTCCAGACATCAAAGTGAATACCAATCTTTTCCATGAGCTCCCGGTTCTGCGGTAGTGATGGGCCGCTCATGGCGGCGATTACCCCTTCACATCCATACCTGCGGGCCAACTGCTGCAGGGCAAATGAAGACGCCATCGCGTCCGGGTCTGGTGACCCCTGTATGTAAATTAACAAATTTGAATTTTGCTTTAAAATATCTTCTATTTTTTTTGCCAGTTCACTGAACACCATATCAATCCAGCCTGAATACCACAAGGCTCACATCCTCAGGGATTGGCCGATCATCAACAAAATTCCGAAGGTCTGACACAATTTTTCTTACAAGGATTGCCGGTGATTCTTCTTTGTTAATGCGTATGATGTCCTTTATACGGCCAACAGCATAGCTAACACCCTCAGCATTTATAGCAGTATTAAATCCATTTGAATAGAGAAAACCGATAGTAGATGAACCAGCCTTGTAGGTTCGGGACTCGTAGATGAAATCACGCTCGATACCAAGGGGCACACCCTTGGTATCCAGTTCAATATAATTGTCCTTCTGTCCATCGAAGAGTATCAGGGGTGAAAATGCAGCATTGACATACCTGATCTCCCTTGTGGGTGCGTGAAATACGATACAATTCGCGTTGGCGTACATTTCTGAATATTGCGAAGTGGACACCACCCAGTTCATCATGTGCAGAATTTTTTCAGGTGAATCATACCCTGCTGAAATGGAATGGAATGCCGAGTACAGTTGCAGTCCCAGCAGTGAAGATTCAACACCAGCATCGGTTGTATCCGCCATGATTAGGGCCATCATATCAGGACTCAATTCAACAGCATCATAATAATCACCACCGTATGAAGAATTATCCATGTAAAATGAGCTGATTCTGATTCCCCGTATCCTGGGAAGTACGGTGGGGATGATCCTCTTTTTTATCGCGCTTACAACCATGCGATCATGTACATCCACCTGTTCGGTTTTAACATTTTCAATCTGAAGGGCGTTTGAAAGGGTATTGCCAAGCTGTATCCTGTATAAATCCAGAACTGACAGCAGGTTGTATGAATACGGTTTTCCGGAAATTAGATGGCCCAGGCATAAGATGGCAACTAACTCGTTTTCCTGGTTATAACAGGGTATTAAGACATGTATACCGTTCTGCTTCATTAAATCCAGCGCACTGCTCCGGTACTCAAGTAAACCGCTGTCAGTATAAAGAATTGAACGATCTATGATTTTTCGCCTGTGGGTCATCAGCTCAGGAAGGATGTCCCCTTCTCCAATTTTTCTCAGTGTAAATGACTCACCGTAACTATGACTGAAAATATATCCCCTCGCGTCTTCATTATACAGGTACAATGCCGCGCTTTCGATCCCGAATGTATCACACAGCCGGTCAATGGTAACGGTAAAAAAGGCATCCCAGTACGACTGCTCCTCCGATATTTCAGATATTTGTGAAAACTCCTGTATAAGCATGTTAAAATTTCGTTCAAGTCGTATGTAATCCCTTCGAAAAAAGGAAATAATACGCGGGTGAACCACCCTGAAGAATATAAAGAAATATGCAAACACAGCAAGGGCCACCCCGAGTGATGGAAGATTTTCCCCACTTCCGGATATCAATGAAGCTGCTTCCAGGATCATATAGGCTGGAACGAGCAGAAAAATGATCGTTAATGCCCACGCCCCTATCTGCAGGTAATATCCCTTGAAGTCAATAATACGTTCATCTGAAGTTGCGTACAGGTTTATTACATTGAGTATAATGGCAGCAACAGGGATACCTAACGCATGGTATTGAAAATTATGGAAGACGTAAGGCATTAAAAGAAAAGTAACCACTATAAATAATGCCCCCACGTGGTTTCCCATAAACTTGTAGAACAGCTGATACCGAAAAGATTCATTCTCAAGAACCCTGGTTTTCCACAATATATTGAGAAATGTTCCGAGAATATAAAATCCAAAAGCAATCAGGTACACGTAGAAATATTCACCATATTGAAAGGCAACCACTTCCCCGTATGTCACCCCTGAAACCACGTAATCGGTTACCAGGGTAATGCCGGCCACAGGAAGTCCGGGCAGCACACTCAAGAAAATACCCCAGGCAGGGGTTCGCTTTTCCCATCGGGGGAAAATCTGTGTGTAATGGAAAAAAAGCTGGTTAATAAGTATGATCAACGCGAAATATATTCGCACATACAGTATAAGGTCATCTGAATTCGGGAACACAAGCTGCAGCAGCAGACTAATAAGCATACCAAGGGTAGCCAGGGCTACCAGGCTGTATACCTTGTTTACCGCAAATTTAAAACGTGTGAAAACGTTAATCCCCAGTACATATAACGTATATATAATGGCTATAACAGTTACCGTAACTTTAAGATAAAACAATGCTGTTTCCCCGCTTTTTTATCTTTTTTTATGTATAACGCCATGAACGAAACATTATGATTTTCCTGAAGTATTGTCTAAAATCATGAATGAAATTTCAAGCGAAATATCTTTATTACCGGTTACACTCAGCCTGTCAACATAAACACATCATTAGAATTTTAGTTCTTGACATATAAAAGGGCCAATAATAAATTTGGCTCGCTTATTCTGGAATAATGCAATCACATGTTAAGCGAAATCAAAGCACACGCCAAAATCAACCTTCATCTCAACGTATTGAACCGGCGAGAGGATAGCTATCATAACATTATATCGATAATGGCGTGTGTTAAATTTTATGATCTTTTAAAACTGATGGAAGTCCGCCTGGACAACCGTGCAGATGGCCCTGTGTCAATACTCATTGAGCCGGATAGCGGCCTTCATGATGAGATACTGAAGGATATGTCTCTAGAAGAGAACCTGGTATACAAGGCAGCAGCCCTGTACCTGCATAAGGCAAAAATGTCCGGAACTGTAATTTTCAGCCTCAGCAAGAATATTCCTGCAGGTGCGGGCCTTGGTGGAGGAAGCAGTGATGCCGCCGCGGCCCTGCGTTTACTGAATAACCACCTTGGTCTTTTTGACGAATCCCAACTGCATACCATGGCAGCATCACTTGGAGCAGATGTTCCATTCTGCCTGCAGGGTGGTGCCGCCCTTGTAGAAAAAACCGGTGAAAAGCTCACCTCACTTTCTACACCGCCATTTCAAGGCTATGTTCTGCTGGCATGTCCCGGTATTCACGTACACACCGGAAAGGCATATGCGGCACTGAACCGTGATAACAGTTTTCCGGCACATAAAGCAGAATCTATCCGTAACCGGCTTCGTGTTCTCTGGGACGAGGGTAATCTTGAAAGCCTGGTACAGGTTCTCGCCAACGATTTCGAGAAATTTGTGTTTACAGCCCATCCCCGGGTAAAGGGTATCTATGAACAGCTTGCAGGCACTGATCCAATTATTACCCGTATGACCGGAAGCGGATCTACCCTTTTTGCCCTGTACCATACAGAGGCACAGGCCCGTTCAGCAAAGGACTTTCTTTCAGGTAAGGTTGCGGACATTTTCATTACACAATTCTGTGACTAAAGATAACCAGAGCTATACTATACTTATTAAATAAATCGTAATGATTTTGGTTTTGCATACTATTGAGGCGTAGCCAAGTGGTAAGGCACCGGGTTTTGGTCTCGGCACTCCCAGGTTCGAATCCTGGCGCCTCAGATATACTCAGTTATATAAGACATTAAAGTGGGGAAAGGACTATCAGCACACAGAAGGCAATAATTCTTGCGGCCGGGAAAGGAGTACGGATGAAATCCAGTCTCCCCAAGGTTCTGCATCCTCTCTCGGGGAAGCCTCTTATACAGCATGTTCTTGACAATATAAAAGAGGCGGGCATCAGGGAGATGGTGGTTGTGATCGGATACGAGGGAAAACAGGTACAACAAGCCGTAGGGGATACCGTCACCTGTGTATGGCAGCATGAACAGCTTGGCACGGGCCACGCGGTAATGCAGGCCCGGCCCGCGTTAAAGGATTATGATGAGAACGTGCTTGTGGCATGCGGAGATGTGCCGCTGATACGGCCTGCCACTTTTCGCGCCCTGGTTGAAACTGCCGATGATCCTTCAGTGGGGGCGGTGGTTCTTACCATGGTGGTGGATGATCCAACAGGTTATGGCCGAATAGTTAGGGATGATTCAGGATATCTCAGCCGCATCGTGGAACATAAAGACGCATCTGAAGAGATTCAGGCAATTAATGAAGTGAATACAGGCACTTACGTGTTTAATGCACAGGACCTTTTTAATGGTCTTGCAACCATAAATACTGATAACGCCCAGGGAGAGTATTACCTTCCCGACGCACTTCAGTATATACGTAAAAACGGGCAGAAAGTGGCATTGGTGCCCCTTAAGGATCCAGTGGAAGGAAGCGGCATAAACTCACGGGAAGATCTTGAATACCTTGAGAGCATCATTCAAACGTAATCATTTCGTGAAGAAGGTAACAGTTTAATGAATATACCCATGAAATTATTTTCAGGATCGTCAAACAGGGTTCTTGCGCAGGAGATAGCAGAATACCTGGGCATTGAGCTGTCTGAAACGGAGCTTCGCAAATTCAAAGATGGTGAAATATCCATCAAGATCGGTGAAAATGTACGTGGTGTTGATACCTTTATCGTGCAATCAACAAGCTATCCCGCAAACGATAACCTGATGGAGCTGCTCCTTATGGTTGATGCCGCCATGCGGGCTTCGGCACAGCGAATAACCATCGTGATTCCCTATTATGGATACGCACGACAGGACAGAAAAGTTGAGCCGCGGGTACCCATTTCAGCAAAGGTGGTGGCAAACCTGCTGCAATCTGTGGGGGTGGACAGGGTACTTACCATGGAGCTGCATTCAGACCAGATACAGGGCTTTTTTGATATACCCGTGGACAACCTCTTCGGTTCACCACTGATGATCGATTACCTTAAATCATTGAACCTGCATGAGCCCACTGTTGTATCACCGGATACAGGAGGTACCGAGAGGGCCCGTTTCCTGGCGAAAAACCTGAACGCGGAGCTGGCCATCGTTGACAAACGGCGCCCGGTTGCCAACGAATCAGAAGTTATGAATGTTATTGGCGAGGTAAACGTAAAGGGGCATGACTGCATCCTCATCGATGATATGATCGATACCGCCGGCTCCATTACAGGTGCGGCAAGGGCGTTGCGTGATCTCAATGCAAGAGATATATACTGCGTATCCACACACGCGGTTCTTTCTGATACAGCATCCGAACGATTGAGAAAAGCAGAATTCAAGGAAATCATTGTCACAAATACCATAGCCATACCTGAAGAGAAAGTTTTACCGAATATGACCATTTTATCCATGGCACCACTCTTTGGAGAGGCCATTCGTAGAATCCATAACGGTGAATCTGTAAGTTCGTTGTTTATTAAAAGTTTTGACAATTAAACATATTTAGCGTATACTAAAGTGAAGCAAGAGAGGACACTATGCAGAGTAACACATTGACAGTTATGCCGAGAACTGAATTCGGCAAAAATGCCAGTCATCGATTAAGAAAGGCAGGTTTTATTCCTTCCGTAGTATATTCACATGGTGAAGCGGAAGCAATCAAGATACCAACACGGGATTTTAATAACCTGTTCAAAGGGTATATCACCGAAAGTGTGCTGATAGATCTTGTCTTTCCGGATGATCCCGACAAAAAAGTAAAGGCATTTGTCAAAGACTATCACAGAAATCCTGTAAATGAAGACGTACTTCACGTTGACTTTTACAAGATTACCGCCGGTGAAGCAATTCAGACATCCGTACACCTTGAATTTGTTGGTTCTGCAGCAGGTGAAAGGATGGGTGGAGTTCTCGAAGTTATTGAAAGAGAGCTGGCAATAGAGGTGCTTCCCGTTGATATGCCGGAAAAGATTGAAATAGATGTAACAAATCTTGAAATTGGCGACTCAATACATGTACGTGATCTAGAAGCAAAGGATTCTTTAACCTTTCTGGTAAATGAAGATCAGGTTATAGTTACCTGTGTTGCACCGCACATGCCGTCTGAAGAAGAAGAAGCAGAAGAACTTGCAGAAGGCGAAGAAGCTGCTGAAACGGCTGAAGCTGACGAAGGTGCCGCAGAAAGCGACGCAGAAGAGAAGGAGTAACGGCAGTACTACCTGCCGTACTCCTTTAAAAATATGAAAAAGGGGTGATGTTTCTTTGAAACTCATTGTAGGCTTTGGAAATCCAGGAGAGGAATACTTTAACAACCGTCAGAATATCGGCTTTAAGGTAGTCGATATTCTCGGCAACAACGAAAACATTGATATACGGGTAAAAAAGAAGAAGTCTCTCATCGGACGGGGAACAATTGATGGAGAAGAGGTAGTTCTGCTTAAACCGCAGACATTCGTCAATCTTATCGGCGAATCAGTATTGTATATTGCCTCTTTTCTACGAATCAATGTAAAAGATATTATCTGCGTTCTTGAAGACCCTTCATTACCCGTAGGCGATGTTCGAATAGATACCATCTATTCAAAGTTGACACATCCTGGTATCCTTTCCATGACAAGGGCATTAAAATCTGACCGGTTCGCCAAGGTACGTATCGGCGTGGGACAGCCCGAAGAAGGAAAAACAATGGAAGAACACCTCCTGAAAGACTTTCCCATGGAGGAAAATCTTATATTAATCGATGTACTTAACAAGTCGGAAGATGTAGTACGCATGCTCATCACTCATCCAACCGAAGAAGTTCAGGAGAAATTTAACCCTGAAGGCGCGCCAAAAGTCAAGAAGCGACAGGTTCGCAAAATCAGAATTCGTCGATAATATATTTCTTTCAGGACAGAATCACTTCCGTGGATGTATCCCGATAAATCATTTCACCCTATCGTGGTGCCAGAGGGCGTGAATCATTATTCGATAAAAATCTCCATTTATTAACCGATACTATTAATATGAATATTAAGCTGAATACAACCAGTATCATCCTGGCAGTATTCCTGTTTACGTATGGGTCTATTTCATACCCGCAGGATGCTTCACCTGGTTACAGGCAATTAATGCAGAATGGCCAGTACCAGGAAGCCCTGGATCAATTGGAGCAAACCCTTCAAACAACATACGCCGACAGGGTAGAGGATAAACGTATACCAACTGATTTTATATCTGTTCGGCAAACTGAAAAGAATATTGACCTTGAAAAACTTTTCACCCTGCGAAAGGTAAAACCATTTTTCATCGAGGAAAACCCCGAACTGTTCGCTCTTCATTATAATGCCGGAATTTGTGCCCGAAAATTGAATGAGCATGACAGGGCGTTAAATCACTTAACCCAGTCTCTAAGGTACAGAACCCTCAAGCCTGAAGAAGACCACGGTGTGTACTACCAGATATCCCAGACATATAAAGAAACAGGGGACACAAGGGCCTATCATGCCGCCCTTGAAACAGCATATGAGCTGCAGCCTGAAAATTACAAGTATTCACTTGAACTTGGTCGTTCACTTGCAAAGACAGGAGATAATAAAAGGGCCATATATCATCTACAACGCTATGTAGAATCCATGAACACCGCACTTGAAGACAACAGTATTTATCTTACCCTGGCCAATTTAAATAGTGAAATCGGCAAATACCTTGAAACCGTAAAATATTACGAAAAATACCTGGCAGCACAACCAAATGATCACCACATTCATTTCGCACTGGGAACCCTTTGCTATACCCGAACCGGAAATCATAGGCTTGCCCTGAAATCTTTCGATACAGCCCTTGCCCTTTTACCTGAAGATGATATATATCGTCGTGCGAAATCTCTTGAATACAGCGGAGATATTTATACAAGTGACCTCAAGTTCAAAAAAGCCATCAGCTACTACATGCGTACATTCAACTACCAGGAAAAGTTGAGAGAAGACATATCCCGACACGAATCAGAAATAAACCAATTAAAGAAAAAAATAAATTCACTAAAAGCTTCTTTACTGAAAAACCGTAATTATAACGCGTATAACGATTACGAATACGCAGAAGAAGAACTTGCAAAAAAGCAGCTGTCATTACGGTTAAAACAGCATGAACTTGAAAAGCTGAATCCTGGCAAGGTTCGCTGGAATATGGCTGATGCTCATGAGCGCCTTGGACAGCTGGACGAGGCCCTCAGGTGGTACCGTAAAGCACTTGACATGGCATATCGCCCCCGTGAAGCTCGCTTAAAAATATCAAAATTACAGTTGAAAATTCAACGCGGGTATTAAATATTGCTACCATTTACTGCTTGTTGATTAGCAGTGAATAATTTTTTTAACAGAGGTATTACATGGCTGGACATTCCAAGTGGGCAAATATAAAACATCGCAAGGCATCGCAGGACGCGAAAAAGGGAAAAATCTTTACAAAACTTATACGTGAGATAACCGTCTCAGCCCGTGAAGGTGGGGATGATCTTAACTCTAATTCACGTCTTCGAACCGCGGTGAACAAGGCACGTGAGAACAACATGCCCAACGATAATATCGAGCGTGCTATTAAGAAAGGTACCGGCGCACTTGACGGTTCAACCTACGAAGAAACCCGTTATGAAGGATACGGACCGGGTGGTGTTGCCATAATGGTTGACGTGTTAACTGATAATAAAAATCGAACCATGCCTGAAATACGAACCATATTTTCCAAGAACAACGGTAACCTGGGAGAAAACGGTTGTGTGTCATATCTTTTTGACAGAAAAGGCATCATAATTATTGACGGTTCAGACCATAATGAAGATGACGTCATGGAAAACCTGCTTGAATATGATATTGAGGATATTAAAACAGAGGACAGTAATATTACTGTAACCATGCCTCCCGAATCATTTAATGATGTTCTGGACGCCATAAAGGAAATCAAGTATCCCGTTATATATAATGATATTACCTTTGTACCGCAAACAAACGTTCCACTGGATGAACAAAAGGCACGGCAGTGCATGAAACTCATCGATCTTATTGATGAACATGATGATGTGCAGAACGTGTATTCTAATTATGACATATCTGACGAGGTCATGACGAAATTAAGTGAGGAGCAGTGAGCATTCTGGGCATAGATCCTGGTTTTGGCAGATGCGGCTGGGGAGTTATCGGCAACGAAATGGAAGTGCTCGCATACGGGGTCATTGAAACGTCCCCCTCAATGCCCATTGAAGACAGGCTGCTTGAAATTCATCAATTCCTGTCAGCAATAATTAAAAAACACCAGCCATCAACATGTGGTATTGAAAAACTGTACGTGTCCCGAAATACAAAAACTATTATCAACGTGGCTCAATCACTTGGTGTTATACTACTGACACTGCGCCTTGAATCCATTCCTTTTGCTGAATATACACCAACCCAGGTAAAACTGGCGTTGACAGGATATGGCCATGCACCCAAGGAGCAGATGCAAACAATGATAAAGAGAATACTTGGCCTGCAGTCACTGCCGCAACCTGATGATGCAGCCGATGCGCTGGCCATAGCCCTGTGCCATTCACTGTCAAGTAATCGTCAAAAGGCAATTTTACGGAGTGTAAAAAAAGGTTTATGATTTCACGTTTACGGGGAAGGGTAACAGATATACGGCCCACAGAGATGATTATGGACGTACACGGAGTGGGCTATCATCTTCATATTCCATTTTCAACATATGAAGCCGTTAACGTGACTTCAGACGAAGTGATACTTCATGTATATACCCATGTTCGTGAAGACCAGATACGGCTTTTTGGTTTTGCAACACCAGAAGAACGGAAATTGTTTATCCTGCTTATCCAGATAGCAGGTGTAGGCCCCTCCATGGCACTGTCAATACTTTCAGGAATAACTATAGGAGAGCTTATTGAATCAGTTCACCTGAACAAGGTTGACCGGCTTCTTAAAATTCCCGGTATTGGTAAAAGCAAGGGTGAAAAGTTGCTTTTTGAAATGAATAGAAAGATCAAGCAGCTGGAATCACTTTCACCAGGCTATATTGCCCCCGCGTCAGCAAAAACCGAAGCTGTTGAGGCATTAACATCCCTGGGATTCGAAGAAAAGAAGGTGATTCCCATCATTGACGAAATACTTGCCACCCAGCCAACCCCTGGAATAGAGTTGCTGGTGAAAACGGCATTAAAGCATCTATCCTCCTGACATCATTTATCCATTCAGCAACTCACTTGTTGTACAATATTATACCATACTGCACTTTCAGCAATGTCTTATTGGTCATCATCTGGCGTATCTCGGAAGCCATATCAAGATCTCGAATACCACTTTCCGCTGCCTGCAGGTTTATGTAATAATACTGCTTTCCCTGTATCCGCATCTTCAGAATATTGTCCTGCGCCCCAAGCCTTGAACGCATTTTCCTGATACGGTTCATCGCGTTGTCTATTATCTCAATAGCCTGGCCGGGATTTTGCACAACGTTTACGTTTCCCACTCCCAGTTCTTCTGCAGTCAGGTCAGGAATAACCTTTTTGGTGTTAAATGTGGCAAACCGGGCATTATGATTAATGGCGTCTTTCATCATATCTATCTCCGACTGAACCAGCTCCCTGTCATCCCTGTTAAGAATACCTCCCGATGCCCGCAGCACAAGCTGACGCATTCTCATAAGAATTGTTGAATCCTGCTTGAGTGTAGATTCCACGAACTTCATGTAATTACGAAGGTCTTCTTCGTTCACCGACTGCTGTTTTACCTGCTGAAGCACAGCCTTCATCTTCTCGGCTACGGCAAAGCCCGCCGGATCATCCGAAGGATTGACAATGCGCAGTCCGGATGCAAGCTTTTGAATATTCTTTCTTACTTCCATATTCATAAAATGCTGCCTGTTCACTACAAAATAATCACTTCCCCTGCCGTAAATCATCACATTGCTGGCATCGGGCATTATCATATAGGATAACTCCCTGGCATCACTAATTGTGTTCAGACCAGCGACTAATACAGTCACCATCAGAATACACCGAACTATCCATTGTATTGAAAGATTGTGTTGCATTCGTATTCCTCCTGGTATACACTCACTAACTCATTACTATAAAGTATATCACCTCTGTTTGTTTTTCAAATAGACTATAAATTTCTTATTTCAATAGTATTAAATTTTGACTATCACGATTTAATATTTTATAATAAAATTTAAATTTTATGAATGTTTTTTTTATTATATTACATAATGTCATTGCTTTCTTTAATATTTTAATTTATATTATTATCATACTAACTAAAAAGCGATACGAGGTGCACCATGAAAATTGAAATTACCATACTCGGACTTCTCATGGAAGAGAACCTCTACGGCTACGAGATCAAGAAAAAGATTGTCGAACGGCTTGAAGATTACGTGGACATTAAATTCGGTTCAATCTATTACGCCATTAAAAAGTCCGTAGAGAACGGATGGGTCAAAAAAGTTGGTACTGAAAAAGAGGGCGGCAACCCCGAACGATATATTTACCAGATTATGCCTGCCGGCCGAAAGTATTACAAGAAGATGCTTAAACAGTATTTTGAGCACAACATGATTCATTTTGATATTGATATTGTTCTCATGTTTTTAAACAGTTTAAGTGCAGACCAGAAAGAACAGTTCACTGAAGACAGGCTTGAGTATATTAAGGATAAGATGAACGTTATCAGGGAAAAGATTGAAGCAGAAGAGAAAAATCCCGAAGATAATTCCCAGGTACACGTCTATTCTTATCTTGAAAATCACCTGAAAGCTGAAATGAACTGGCTCAAATCACTCAAAAAAGGCGAAATTTCGCTGGTTGAGATGTAGTATCAAGGCAGAATTAATCAGTGGAGGATGTCAGTCAGGTACTGCGCATCCTTCTGCTGGGCTGTCTTTTCAACCTCATTCTTCAAGGACAATAATTCAGTATAATTCTTTGAAAAATCCAGGGTACCTGGAACTTTCTGCTTATCTTCCTCACTGAAATATTTTTCAGCAAGACTTTCGTTAATCTCGTGAATGCGTAAAATGTTATTGCTGTGCTTTTTTGACAGGGATAAGGCAACACTTTTTAACACTACAATGCCCTTATCTGATTTTCCCTGAAGATCTTCCTTGGTAATCCTGGTAACCACCACGTTATTGCGGGCTTTCAATGATGCTGTACGTTTCTGCCCCAGCAGCATGGCAATCTCTCCTATCACGGATCCCTTGTCGTCCAATGTTGCTACTTTTTTTCCATGTATCAATACATCAAGGGTACCGGATTCCAGTATGTACATCTCTTTGCCCATTGAATTCTCTTCAAATATGAATGAACCCGTTGAATACTCAATCATGTTATCAGAAAGTTCGTGCGGTGTGGAGATCAGCACGGGTTCTACTGTTCTGCTGAAGGCCTCACCTTTTTTATAGGTAAGGCTTGTTTCATACTTTGTGACGATGTCCTTAAGCCATGGCATTTTACGTTTTTCGTATTCCTCCCTGATGCGTGAAACTATACGAAAATATTCAATACAATTATCCTTGTCCTTTGTCTGCTCGGGATCTACTCCAGCAAGGTTTTTGTCAATAATATCATTGGTCAGCACTACCTGTTTTGCTATAACCATTGAAACGTTCAGTAGAAATGAAAACACGTTAAGTCCGTTTAAAAACCTTTCGCGGGATATTTTTTTTATTGATGCGTCACGGGTCGATATTGCGGTTTCAAGCCTGTGTATTGCCGGATTGCTATCACTGAGAATGAGCTCTGAAGCACCCACAATTATATTTTTTCCTTTTATAACATACTTATCACTTTCTGTTATAAAAAAAAATACCTGCCCCCCGTTTAAGAGGTACGCCGCGTCTGGAACAGTATCAATCTTGTACAACTGCAGGTACTGACTTGCTGTCATATAATCTTCTCAACAATATCAAGCAGTTCTTTTTTCTCAAACGGTTTGGTGAGAAATGCCCTGGCATTAATATTTTTCTCGTTAAGGCGCAATGTTTTCTCACTAAGGGCTGATATTACCACGATACGGGCATCCGGAAAAGACTCTGAAATCTCATCAATTGCCTTGAGTCCATCCTTTCCCCACATAGTTATGTCCATGGTAACAAAATCGGGTTTATTCTCGTTATACATGCTTATGGCATCAACACCATTATCAGCTTCTGCAACGATATCATGTCCGCCCTCTTCCAGTGTTTCCCTGATAATTCTTCTCATAAACCTGGAGTCATCAACAATCATAGCTTTCGCCATTACAACCTTCCTGAATATTTATTCTCGACATTGTGCCATACACATCATTCATAATTTATGATGGAAATAATCACATTACATTGTAGAAATTTTGATTTGACTAATCAATCATTTTTACCCAGTTTTTGCAAAAATTGATGGTTTACCAGGAGTATACATTTGATACAAGAAAAGAGAAATAGAAAGTACCTGTCAAGACTTCAAAGAGAAATAGGAAGGGCCATTAATGAATACTCAATGATCGGCAAAGATGATTCTGTGCTGGTTGGTTTTTCCGGTGGAAAAGACTCAAAGGTACTCTTAGACGCCATAGCTGAAAGAAGGATTCATCTCCCCATACATTATTCTGTACATGCTGCCTACGTCCATGTAACTAATTTTTCTGATGGCAGTGAAATCCAGGAATACCGGGATTTTTGTCAATCCTGCAATGTTCAGTTACATGTAAAAGAATTAACCCTGGATTTTTCAGATACTGGAAAGGCCCCGTGTTTTATATGCTCCTGGCACAGACGAAAGGCACTTTTTCAAATGGCACAAGCACTGGGATGCGGAAAAATCGCTTTCGGCCATCATCGAGATGACATTATTGAGACATTTATGATGAACATGGTATATCATGGAAACATGTCCACAATGCCGCCTCGACTGGAAATTTTTAATGGTGAAATCGATATTATCAGGCCGCTGGCTTATCTTTCCGAAAAAGAGGTGATCTGGTACAAAAATCTGAAAAATTTCCAGATTTCAGAGAACCAATGTCCACATAAAGATCAGTCAAAAAGGAAGGAAGTAAAAGAATTGCTCAGACATTTTGACAGGCTCTATAAAAACGCCAGGTCAAATATTTTCCGGTCTCTCTCACACAGGCAGGACGAATATCTTCTATAGCCATCAACCACCACCTGATGGCCTGAAACAGGACAATTCATCACCCTCATGCAATTTTGTCCACATTCCCACACGTTCTCCGTTTATGAAATATGCCAGCGAATATGGGTGAGGTATGTCCAGTTCCTTTGCTACTTTACGAACCCGTGCACCTGAAGGAAGCTGAAACACAAGACCACTGTAAGGGTCATACTCTTTCAACCCGATATCCTTGTGCAAACCGCTGTACAGCTTCACTGTAACCTGTATCTTTTTTTTCCTGAACATTTACTGAACCTTTAAAAACTACTCACTGATTTCATTCTCCTGCCGTTGTGCTGAACCGATTATCAAGTCTTTCCCATACTTGTTGTATCCGGCCATAAACACGAATCGTTCCATTGTAATAGAGTCTTTTGGACAAATGTCAACACATTCACCACAGTAAGTGCATCGTGACAGATATATAATAATTCGTTTGGATTGCTTCTCCCCTGCCTTGACCGGGTACAACTCAATAGCATTTGCCGGACACACCTTTTCACACATACCACATCCTATGCATGTATCATAATCATACATCAGCCGCCCACGCAGGCCTTCTGGCAGAGGCACCGGTGGATTCAACCTTCCGTTTACAAGAGTTTCAATGGTTGAGTCAGGAATATATCTGCCCGGAAAGGGGTTGGTTGCTTTCTTCGAGAAAAGCTGCTCTATTACTTTATACAATATACCAAACATTAACGTCTCCTTCTGAATTTACAGTGTACGGATCACGGGATCCAGGGTAATGAGAACGTATCCGGCCAGGCACATAACCGTTATGGTAACCAGGAACAGTTTAGCTACCTGTGATATCTTCAATCGAGCCATGGCTATTCGGACAGTTGTCACCGAAACAAAATATACAAGAAATACTTTCACCATGAAAATCACCACATCAAGAAGCAGGGTGATATCATACCCCGCAGGCACTATCCTGTACCCGGTCATCTGCACAAATCCATTTGGAAAGAACAGGATTACCGCAAGGGATATTACCGCAAGAGATTTCACCCCGTCAGCAATCTGGTAAAAGGCAAGGTATTTCCCCGAGTATTCAGCAAGCAGGCCTTCCGCAATTTCTGTCTCTGCTTCAGCCTGGTCAAAAGGTATCTTTGCCAGTTCGGCAGGTATCACAACCGCAATTGAAAGGGCCAACAGCATCCCTCCCAGGATGCCAAATGGCCCCATACCAGACCAGAGGGGATGGGAAGACATGGTAACCAGCGAAAAATGAGATGCACCCGGTGCCACGTGTGATAATCGCCACGCGAAGGTTACCGCCGTAACCGCCAGGGGCAGTTCAGTGCTCATTAAAATAACCATCTCACGCTGTGCTCCCAGGGTAGCATAAGGTGAGCCGGATGCAAATCCACCTGCTACCAGCGCGATTGAAGGTATCATCAGCAGGTACAATATTAAAATAATGTCCCCGCTTTTGCTGAAAAAAAAGTTAAAATCGCCTATCCATGCAAAATACGGAACTAAAATATACACAAGAAGAATTACGCTTGAGGCCAGTGCCACGAATGGTGCCCCGCTGAATATCCAGCCTACGGCATTTTCTGGGATTATGGTCTGTTTCTGCATCAACTTGCCGATATCATAAAAAGGCTGCCGCAGGGGGGGGCCGATCCGGGATTGATAATACGCTGCAAATTTACGGTCTACCCCTTTCGCATACAGCCCGATAATTCCACCGCCGATAAGCACTACCACGGGTATCAGGAATATATATATCAACCACTGCATCTGGACTTGACCTCCTTCATCTTGTCTACACTTAAGCTGTGAAGGTATTCGGCATTCAACGTTTCAATTGCCCCGTCATCCCGAAGAATGGTCATACGATCGGCACATGCGATACAGGGATCAACGGAGGCGATAACGATTGGAATATCTGCAATTTCCGATCCCTGCAGCATGGGAACCCACGCGAAGGCGTTGGAATATGTTGGAGCCTTTACCTTCATCTGCACCGGGCATTCACTCATATCCAGGATGTCATAATGGGCAACTTCACCCCTGGGGGCCTCGTAACGGCCTATTCCTTCTCCCTGCACTTTCTTAAGCTTGTTGATAATTTTAATGGAACCATTAATGGATGCGATTGGTCCCTCCGGAAGATTGTCCAGGCAGAAGCGTATAATATCTATGGACTGCTTGAGCTCAAGCACACGGACAACCATCCTGTCATATACATCACCTGCAGGCTCCTTGCCTATATCCCTGGGGGTTACCGGCTTCAGCCAGTCCATGTCAGGATAGGCAAGCATGGGATAATCAACACGAACATCCTTGGCAAGGCCGGAAGCACGGGCTGTGGGACCAACTGCGCACAGCGCAACCGCCTGTTCATAGGTGAGAATTCCTGTCCCCTCGCACCTGTAGCGTATACTCTGATCATCCAGCAGTATTTCAGAAGTTCTCTGGTATAATTCAAGGTAATATTCAAGGGTCTGCTCTATTACCGGTATAAGATTTTCGGTGAGGTCTCTTCTTACACCCCCAATGGTCAGCATGGCATAATTAACCCTGTTACCCGTAAACTGTTCAAGACAGTCCAGCACCTTCTCCCGTATGTTCCATGTATACAGGAAAAGTGTATCAAATCCTATCTCGTGCGCTGCCACCCCTGCCCAGAGCAGATGGGAGTGCATTCGTTCCAGTTCTCCAATTATTGTTCGTATATACTTCGCCCTGGGGGGAACCTCTATCCCCGAGGCGTCTTCAACAGCCATGCAGTAGGCCATGGGATGGGATACTGAACATATACCGCATATTCTCTCAAGCAGGTAAATCGTCTGAATAAAGTTTCGTTCTTTGGAAATAACTTCAATAGCTCGATGGGTATACCCCAGGTCTATATCAACACCGGCAACCCGTTCTCCTTCAACCTTGAAGGAAAACCGTACGGGTTCCTTAAATGCCGGATGTGTTGGTCCTATTTGTAATGGATAGGTGATTGTTTTGTCCATTTTTTAAAAAACTCCATTTAATAATTAATGCCTCACCCCTCTAGTCCCGCATGGGATACGTATCACCCAGGCTGTGGGGGGTAAACAGCCGCCTGGGATCGGGTATGTCTTCAATAATAATACCAAGCATTTCCATTGTTTCACGTTCCATGTACAGAATACCCGGCACCAGGTCACACACACTTCGAATTCTCATATCATCCCGTGGAATATCCACAACCAGTATTACAACCAGCTCACCGAAAGGCTCCGCGGCATAATTCATTGTAAATGGGTATATAAGCTCAATGGTATCCCCATACTCTTTTGATGCCATGGGTGTACAGATATGGGGTGGGCCGAATTCTTTCAAAAGCGAAACCGCACGATGAAAAACGTCACGATCTATGCTCAGCCACAATCGTACCCTTTTTTTTGATCCATCAAGACCTTCTGCAGTCTCCTGAATTCTTGACGCGGTAAAATGTCCCTTTAATTCACTGCTGAATCGTGCCACTATATCATCAGGATGCATTTTTACTTCCCTCTTTCATTATTGTTTCAAGTTTTTCCCATGCCCTGGCCACTCCATACAGGATGGCTTCCGGTCGGGGAGGACATCCGGGAATGAACACATCTACCGGTATACAATTATCCACGGGTCCGGTCATTGCATATGACTCCTGGTAGACCCCCGTGGTGGAACCACAACCACCGATAACGATTACAAGTTTTGGATCGGGTACCTGCTCATACACGCGAATTACCTTGTCCCTGATTTTCTCAGTGACAGGCCCAGTGACCAGAAGTACGTCGGCATGACGTGGGGTGCCAACAAGCTTTATACCGAACCGTTCGGCATCATACCTGGGCATAATTGTGGCAAGTATCTCGATATCACAGGCGTTACAGGAACCCGTATTTATGTGAAAGGCCCAGAGAGAGCGCTTAAAAGATTTTTTCATTTTACGTATTCTCATAACAATCCCCCGCTTACAAGTAGCAGCACAACACCTATTGACAGAAACAACCATACCATGTAGTCATTCAGGTCACCCTTGTGCAGCGACTCAATGAAAGTAAAATATGATTCGAGGGCCTTCTTGAAACCCCAGTACAGGTTTCCCGAGCGAACGGGATAATTGATCTCATCAAGGTTCCCCGAGTTAAAGGGTTTCACCTGGGCAGTATTTTCATTATAATCATTTCTAAAATAATAGCGGCCCCATATCCAGAGTATAAATATAAGCAACAGAAAGATGGCTACCAGCAGCAGCGGATACCAGATAATACCTGTATTTTGGGTAAATATTTTTTCCACGGTAAACATAATCTTTTCATTACTCCTGTTAGAGTATTGTTACCAGGCTTTCAATTGCCGGTTCTACTATTGTGCCCACTACAAGGTCGGGAAACAACCCGAATCCAACAACAAGTACACACAGTATGCTCATCCCCAGTATCATTCCCTTTGAAACAGGTGTGGCATCAACTATCATGTCCTTTCTTTCCGGTCCCATGAAGGCGCTGTAAAAAACCTTCATAAATGATGCCAGGGTAAGAACAGATACGAATATGGCAATAATGGACAGAAGTGGACTGAACTGGTACACCGATTCATACAGGAGAATCTTGGAGGAAAAGCCATTCAAAGGTGGAATCCCGGCAATGGCCAGGGCGCCGATAACAAAGGCAACCGTGGTAAATGTATCACGGTGGGCAAGCCCTACCATTCGATTCAGATCCCGGGTGCCAAACCTCCTGGCCATGACCCCTGACGTAAGAAACAGCAAGCCCTTGTAGAAGGCATGGTTCATCATGTGAAAGATGCCCCCCATCATGGCCACCCTTCCAAAAAGCTTGAACGCGCTGCCTCCATCAGCCTGTGCGTGTACCGCAATTCCCACGCCGACACCAAGAAGCATATATCCTGTCTGTGACACCGCGTGATAGGCCATGAGGCGTTTCACATCATTCTGCACCAGGGCCATGGTAACCCCGACGAACATTGAGAGTACACCCATTACGATGATGATCCATCCGAGAGTATGATAATTCATCCCTGCTCCCTCCAGGGGATTGCCGAAAAGGGAGAACGAAAGTCTGAAAAGTCCATAGAGGCTTGCCATGCTTGCTGTTTTCAACAGTGCGCTTATGGGGGCCGGTGCCTCCGAGTAGGTATCGGGTACCCACATGTGCATCGGTATTGCCCCTGCTTTCATGGCAAGGGGTACAAGCATGAATACCAGGGCCATCTTGTCCAGCAGGGTATATTTCATCATGTCATGGATATAGTCAATATTAAATGAACCGTACTGCGCATAACAAAGGGCAATACCCATCAGTAAAAAACTGGTGGCGATTGCACTCACCAGCATATATTTATATCCCGCATAGGGTGGATGTTTCCTGTCAGTACGGTACGCCACCAGGGCAGCCGAGGCTATGGAAAGTATTTCCAGGAACACGAAAAAGTTGAAGAGATCATTTGTGAACTCCATGCCAAGCATGCCCACAAAAATCAGCAGCATAAGCAGCTGGTAATAGTTTTTCCTTTCCCCTTCCTTAATGTAACTCAATGAAAACAAAAATACCACGAAGGTAATAACACCGGAAATCAATGCCATAAAAAGTGAAAAACCGTCAATTTTAAGCACAATACGAATTGGGAAATCAAGCCCCTCCCTGATAACCTGAAGAGGGTCTGCCGCACCTACCACGTAATGAAGCACCTCTCCTCCAATTGACACCCGCTGTATGAGGGAGAACAGCATCAGGTTGACAGCAGCGATAACCGCAAATACGAGAATATTTCGAAGACGTGTATCAATCATCCCCACAATTGGTAAAATAAAAGCGGTGAGCAGGGGAAGAGCAATTATCAATACGGGAATATGATCAGTCATTGTTCTCTACACCTCTCAGCTTGCGAATATCAAGGGTATGATTGTTCTGATAGGTCAAAATGGCCAGCGTCAGCATAAGCGCGGTTGTGCCAAACCCGATCACAATATTAGTAAGGATCAGCGCCTGGGGGGTGGGCAGTACCATCTTCAATTCACCCAGTGCCGGGGCCAGGGTGAATATGGGAGCCGTGCCATTGGGACGGTAGGCGAGTGCAATAAACAACAGGTTGATACCGGCCTCAATTATATTTAATGCGATCACGATCTTGATTAAATTACGTTTATATATCAGTGCCACCATTCCAAAAAAGATCAGCAGCACCACGGTCACGTATAGAAAAAAGTCTGTCATAGCGAATTCTCCAGCCTATTCATCTTTTGCCGCGTGATACATGGTCACCAGGATTATGCTCAATCCAAAGAATACCTCCATACCAATCGCCAGGGAGAGCAGTGGCAGTGTACCTGCAGATACCAGGTAGCCGGGATTGGGTCCGAAAGCTATTGCTTTCCCAAAGAAAAGAGGATTACCATTGGCAAGGAAATTAGACAAAAACGAAACACCAATTCCCACAAAACCGATGCCTATAAACAGGGTTAATCCCAATGATTCAAAAAAGGAGAATATTTTTTTAGTTTTCTGCACATTCCTGGTCATAAGAGAACTAATCAAAAGCAGAGCCGTTGCAGAGGCCATTACCGCTCCACCCTGAAAACCACCACCCGGCGACAGGTGACCGTGCACTACAAGGTATATGCCGAAAGTTATAATAAGGATATACAGAAGAAAAGACCCAAAGGTGATAACCCTGGAAACCCCACCGGGAAATTCACCAATCCTGCTTACCCCGCTTGTTTCAGGGCCCTTCCGCTTGATCATGGTAAAAAACAGCATTGAAATACTTGATACAACAATAAAAAGTACCGTGGCCTCACCCAGCGTGTCAAAAGCCCTGTAGTCAAAGACCACGCTTGCAACAAGGTTGTTAGACCCTGTCTCTCTCTGACCATTTCTCAGGTAATAATCATCCATTGTATCAACATTTTTAATATCCGTAACAGCATCTCCCCTGTCCTTAAAAACATCAGGATTTCCCAGAGGCTCTCCTACCGGGTGTAACCTGAGTATACCCACGAACAAAAAGCCGGCGATAAGCACCAGTGATAAAAAACTTGCCAGTCTCATTCTTCTCTTCTCCTGGTCATCTTGATTGCAATAACAAAAATACAAACGGTCAGTGCCGCGCCAATTCCTGCCTCGGCAATTGCCACGTCAGGAGCGTCAAGGTGAAAAAACATCACCGTCAACACCAGTGACATTACCGAGTAACTGACAACACTTGCCAGCAGGTCGCGAAAATAAAGGCTGATAACAGCGGTGACAAGCATGACAATTGACAGGAGTATAAATATTACCGATGAAATCATCCCTTTGCCTCTTTCTTCTTTTTATCGCTAAACTCGTTAATCTTTGCACCGAAGGGCTTTATACCTTCAATCAACGCAGCCCTTGCTATGGCATGGGCACTTATCGGATTGGTAAATATTACCACCACCAGGGCCACCGCCGCGTGTATGATGATAGTAGTACTGGCAGCGTCAGAGATCATCACACTGTGCAGGATCACCGCTATCACCATGAAAATGCCCCCGAAGGTGGTTGTCTTGGTGGCGGCATGCAGCCTGGTATACATATCAGGAAAGCGCAGTATGCCCACGATACTCATGGCATTCACGAATAATCCTGTAGCCAGCAAAATATAAATAACAGTATCCATTATTTCCCCACATCAATTAAGTAACGAGCAATATACAGGGTACCAATAAAGGAGATGATCCCATAGACAATACCAATATCTATGTAGAGTGCCTTACGCTCAACAGCACCCAGAACAACCATCATGGTTATTATCATCGTATTGATGGTATCAAGGGCCACGATCCTTTCGGGTACATTATGGCTGAAGGCGATCCGGATCACGATTAGAAGTATATATACGCTCAGTAACAGTACAGAGATTAGAAGCATGTTTTCCATGAATTGTGCTCCTTTAACCGAATATCTTCTTAATGAAAAAATGTAATACCCCTGAGACATCCCCTGGTTCAGCCTTTTCTCCCTTTTCTTTTTTCCAGTTCAGGCAGTGTACATAAAGAACATGGGTGTCGGGCTCTAATTCAATGGTAAGGGTACCGGGTGAAAGGGTGATGGAGTTGGATAGTATGTACGCGCCAGTTTCACTTTTCAGGCCTGTTTCAACCTTCACAATGGCAGGGTTGATCTTTCCGGAAAGTACCCTGTAAATCACTTCGATGTTTGCCACCAGCAGCATCAGAAAAAACGGACCTATGAGATAGAGAATAACCAGGATCCATCGAATTGGATTAAAAGCCTGTACATCAACCGGTCGGGGTAGTATTTTATGACACAATATTCCCAGAAAAATGCTGATACCAATACCGGCACACAGCTCTTCAATTGACCATAATTGAAGTATTTGCCCTGACCCGGCGGTGAGCACCATATACGAGATAAAACTGATCAACGCGTAAAAAAGAATTCCCATACTGCATCCTCCCGGAATATCTTACAACAAATGACGTAAAGTAACGGTGTTGGTTTCATCATCTTGCCGTATATATATATTTTGCCCCTTTTTGAATGAATGCACAAAAAAAAGGTTACCTTTTTAAATATTAAAATTTTTACGAAATTTGGTTATACCCTTTTTTTATCACGACAGAACACCAATTTCGACCTGATTTATAATTTCCTACCGGAATTATAGTCCTTTCTGTATTTTTGTGGTGTTTTCCCGGTAAACCTTGAAAAGGCATCATAAAATGATGATTTAGAATTGAACCCAACCGCGTATGCAATTGATAGTACAGACCTGCCTGGTTCATTGATAAGCATAAGCTTGGCGTCACGTATCCTGAACTGGTTTACGAATGTATTGAAGTTCATATTCAACTTTTCATTCAATAACTGTGATAACTGATGAGAGGTCAGGCTAAGTTCATCTGCCAGTTGTTTCAGGGTAATGTCCTCATAGGCGTATACCCGTTCAGAATCCATCAGTTGTTGCAGCCTTGAACAAAGTTCGTCCGTGGCATATCCCTTCAGAAGGGACCGTTCGTAGCGTTTTTTACGGGCTTCTTTGATCAGTATCTGCAAAAATTCAGGATGACGCTGACCCACAAGGTATGTACCCATAAGCAGAAGGGTTATAAATACCACGCTAACCTGCAACACCGTTACCGATCCCGTAGTAAAAGCAGCCGCGATGAGTATCAGGGATATTGATGAAATTACAATGTAAATAAGGGTGATTGTGGTAATGAAGGTATAATCCCGAAATTTCCAGAATGTGAGAATATTCTTTAAAAGCAGCCCCAGGTACAGTGAAGCCTGTACCGCGGCCCCCAGGAAAATAATGCGGATAATAGCTATTGGGGTAGACATGTTCCCGCTGAATAAACCTGACATTACCATAGTTTTATATGATACCGGCTGTAGTATAAAAAGGATATCCAGGATCACTGCAGCCATGGCAGGCACCAGGTATAACAGCTTGCTCAGGGGAAGTGAATCCTCAAATCGCACGACCAGGTAATATGCATAAAATAAAAGGGGACCAACCAGGTATAAAAAAGTAAGATGGAAGGACATAATTCCAGGCAACTGAAATACTATACCACTGAGGACAAATCCATACTGCATGAGAATAAGCCCCACACAGGTGAAAAGAACCGCCAGGTTGATATTCTCCAACCGGCGATAGGTTACTACCAGCTGCCCGACAGCAATCAGGAAGGATAACATCCCCCCGAAAAACGCTGCGAATGTAACCACGGCGTCAATCATCTATTCCTCGTTGTACCCGCAGCCTTCATATGGGCTCAGCGGTTCATTCCTGTTAAGATGCTCAACCTCATCATAATAAGGAAAGTCTTTGCACATTCGGGGTCGTATTTCATAGATTGAACATCCCGGGCTGCCATCAACATCGGTGTTATAATGCTTGCAGTAGTAATGATATGGGAGGTCTTCTGACGTATTCTCATACTTGAAAACCAGCATTGGATATATCAGGTATATTTCTGAAAAACCGGGGTCAACCTCTTCTGATTTTCGCCAATATTCATAGGCCTTCTTCAGCAATTCAGGAGGTTCAGCCAGCCGTACATCCTGACAGCATTGCCCGCATCGTTTACAGGTTCCCATGTTTCCCCTCTCATCCCCTGGTAGATACAATACCATTAGTTATTTATATTGACAGTCAATACGTAAATCGCAAGAAAAAAAATACATGCATTAATATATGCTTCACAAGAATTATTATTGCAAATTCTTGTTGAAAGATGCCAATTAGCAGCTACATTAGTATAAACCAATAGCTGCAACCCCCACATGCTATTATTTTATCATCAGGAGTAAACCATGACAAAAAAAGACGGATTCAGTGCACAGGAACTGTTCGATACCGTTCATGGCATCGCATACAATGACTTTATTATTTTACCGGGATTCATCGATTTTAATCCCGAAGATGTAGATCTGGAGTCCCGATTGTCCCGTAATATCATGCTGAAACGCCCCATAGTTTCCAGCCCCATGGACACGGTAACCGAATCAAAAATGGCGATAACACTGGCCCTGCTTGGTGGTATCGGTATTATCCATTATAATAATACCATGGAAGAACAGGTTGAAGAGGTGCGAAAAGTTAAGCGCTTTGAGAACGGTTTCATTATGGATCCCGTGGTTCTGTCCCCGGATCATACAATTCATGATATCGACAATATTAAGGAACAATACGGTTTTTCCGGTATACCAATAACTGAGAATGGCAGCCTGTACTCTCCCCTGATCGGTATCGTGACCAACAGGGATGTGGATTTTGAACCTGACAGGGGCAAATCCGTAAGAGATGTAATGACTACCGACCTTCTTACCGCCCACGAAGGGGTTACCCTTTCAGAAGCAAACGATATACTTAAAAAATCGAAAAAGGGAAAACTTCCAATAGTCAACGATGAAGGTATGCTTGTGGCTCTCATGAGCAGAAACGACCTGCTCACCAACAGGGAATACCCATGTGCCTCCAAAGACTCCAGGAAACAACTCATGGTTGGTGCGGCATTATCCACAAAAAATGAATCCAGGGAGCGATTACATGAACTGGTGAAAGCCGGTGTAAATGTTGTGGTGATTGACTCCGCACAGGGAAACTCGGTGTACCAGATTGAGATGATAAAATATATTAAAAAGACCTATCCCGAGCTTGATGTCATGGCGGGCAACGTGGTTGCCGAAGAACAGTGTGAAAACCTGATACGCGCAGGAGCAGATTCGTTACGTATTGGAATGGGACCCGGTTCAATATGCACTACCCAGACCACCATGGCCGTAGGCAGGGCACAGGCAACTGCCATCTATCGCTGCGCCAAATATGCCCGGAAATACGATGTTCCCGTTGTTGCTGACGGGGGAATTGCCAATATGGGACATCTGGCCAAGGCTATATCCATCGGTGCATCCGCCGCGATGATGGGATCCATGTTAGCCGGGACGGAAGAAGCGCCGGGTGAGTACTTTTACGAGAACGGAATCCGGTTAAAGCGATACCGGGGCATGGCCTCACTTGAAGCACTCGAAAAGGGGGGATCCAAGCGTTATTTCTCAGAGGACTCAAAAATAATGGTAGCCCAGGGCGTTTCAGGTGCGGTTGTTGATAAGGGGTCCCTGCTTGACTACCTGCCCTACCTGATACAGGGACTGAAGCATTCATTTCAGGACATGGGGGCAAAGAGCGTGGATATTTTACACCAAAAGCTGTATTCAAATGAGCTGCGATTTGAGATGCGGTCAATGTCAGCCCAGATTGAAGGGGGAGTACATGATATGCATTCTTACAAGGAACCAAAGTACATGTAGTACCATGTATGTAACACTCTTTAAAAAAACCATCCCATATGCGGGGATGGTTTTTTTGTTTGAGCAGTATCTTGATTAACCCTGGTTACTTAAAAGAATACCCCTCAGAACTGATAAGCATTTCACAAGCATCCACCACTTCAGGGTCATATAATACCTCCCTGTTTGTTATTATCTCTTCAAGTGCGGTTGCAATACCCAGCGCGGGCCGGTATGGACGGTGAGAGGCCATTGCTTCTACCACGTCTGCAACTGCCAGTATCCGGGCATGCATGTTTATCTCTTCACCGGCAAGACCGTATGGATATCCTGAACCGTTATACCTCTCATGATGCTGCAGAACGATATGTGCCAGTGGCCAGGGGAATTTTATGGTCTTGAGAATATCGAAAGCGGTAAGCGGATGGCTCTTTATCATTTCAAATTCAAGTTCACTTATCCTGCCAGGTTTACTGAGTATCTCGGCGGGAACCGATATTTTACCAAGGTCATGAATGATCCCTCCCAACCGTATTCCCTCTATTTCATCGATACCAAGACCCATTTTACCCGCAATTGCCCGTGCAAGGTCAGCAACCCGGCGCTGATGACCAGCTGTATAGGGATCACGTGATTCAACGGTCAACGCCATGGCTTGAATAACCCCACCCATAGCCGTGCGCAACTGCTGCAGGGTTTCTTTCAGGTCCTCATCAGATTGTTTACGCTCACGGGCATTGGCAAAGATCTCTCCCACCATTTTCATCAGGGTAATAATATCACCATGCCAGTTCTTTTCATTGTATACTGTACTCAGGCCGATGATGCCCCGTACATGGCCACTGCTTACCACCGGCACCAGCACAAATGATTTGATTGGCAACCCTTTAATAAATTCCTGGTCACTGGGGGTCTGCAAATCTTCAATGGATTTACATGACACGGTTTCCTTTGCCAATATCCGGTCTGACAGAAAGGGAACCTGTTCTCCGGCCATACTTATCATGGCTTCTCTTATGGAAGGAACATCATCATGGCACCACTCGTATCCGGATTCTATGACACTGCAATCGTGGTTAAAAAAATAGACACCGGCGCGATCGGCTTCAGAAAATACTGCTATCTTCTCAAGGGCATCAACAATCCCGTTCTCTATTTCACTGTAATCAAGATTGATGAAATAAGTCGAAATATGGGTAACGATCCTTTCAAATCCAACCCTGAACCGCAAGAGCTCCCTGGCCAGCTTCTTATCGGATACATCACGAATTGAGATCATCACATGGTTTTCATCAAGATTTTCGCCGATTATATCATACCAGCTTTTAAATCCCCCCTCGTCTTCAAAAAGAACGGTTGTTGAATAGGGGACCTCACTGGGAGCTTCACGAATATATTGATTGATGCTGTTTGCAGTATCGTTATCAAGCCTTAGTTTCTCCACCAGGTTCTTCAAAGTGGGCATGCGGTCTTTATTAACTTCCAGAAATGCATTCATGTTACGGTTAAAATACACCATTGAACCGTCTCTACCACATATGGCCACTGCTTCATTAAGATGATCAAGAAGTGATACCATCAACTCATTACTGTCAGGTTTGCTTTTCTTCATAATATTGCCTGTACACATACCCCTCAACAACAGTATTCCCGCAACGAACAATGCTTCTGTACAGGTATTCTGCAGATATGATACAATATTTCAATATAATTTTTTTATAATGTGTATATTTTATTGAGGCTTTTTCTTTAAAATATCAGTAACTTCACCCGGCGATTGCAGCACGATGGCTGCCCCGTTTTTACGAAGTTCATCTTCGTCCCTGAATCCCCATGCCGCACCGGCAGCGAACATTCCTGCCGCTACCGCCGTTTGCATATCAGTTGCCGTATCCCCGAGATAGAAAAACTCTTCCGGTTTAAACCCTGTATCTCGGGCAATCCTCAGTGCACCCGCAGGATCAGGTTTTCGTGGAACATCCCCACCAACACCCAGCACCACACGAAAGGGTATATCCGCAAAATACTTCTTCACCATCTGCGTGGTAAAGTCATGGGGTTTATTGGAAAACACTGCCATGGGCATATTTTTAGCTGCCGCAACCTCAAGCATTGTCATAACACCCGGATACGGGGCTGTGGAATTATAACATCTTGCCCCGTATTCAATCCGCATCTCTTCTACCAGTTGGTCAACTAATTCTTCTGCGGGTGTCTCCCCCGGCAAAACCCGTCGTGCCAGTTCCCGCATACCGTCTCCCACAAAATAACGATACTGATCAAGGGGGTGGACGGGGAGGCCCCGTACCGCCAGCACCGCGTTCATGGAATCAGCCAGGTCACCCAGCGTATCAAGCAATGTCCCGTCAAGGTCAAAAAGAAAGGCTCTGGGTGAAACAACAACATCATCGTCACTTTTTAATCTTTTATGCATCCCTTATTTCTCTTTCATAATAGTTCGTTTCATTTTTAACTGTTCAATTTTCGCGTAAAGAAAGAGTACAAATGGAAGAATCCTGTCCAGCTGCATAATAAAATAGAACAACCTGGAAGGATACACTGATTTTTTATTTTTCCGAATACCCTTTACAATACAACGCGCCACATGCTCTGAGGTCTGGGCGGGGAAAGGAACCGGCGTCTCTTCACCGGCAGTTCTAAAGAATTCTGTTTTCGTGGCGATTGGATACACTATGCAGATATTGGCTTTAGGGGTTTTCTCAAACCTGTAGGAATAGGCAAATGCGTCTATAGCTGACTTGGTAGAAGAATACAGTGCGTATCCGGGCAAAGGTAATTTAGCCATCGCCGACGCGGTAACGGCAACAGTATATTCACTATCAGCATGTATGCTTTTCATCTTCTCCATGCAGTATACCGGGGCAAATACGTTTACCCTGTATATCTGTTCAATATGTGCCCAATCTTCAGTGTCAAGTACCTCGTAGTAGGCAAACCCGGCATTGGCAATACAAATATCAATCCCTTCCATTTCGTTCATGGCGTATGAAAACAGAAGATCAATATTTTCAGCCCTGGATACATCACATTTCATGGACATCACCTTTCCCGGCACATCTTCAATCATATCGGGATCGAGGTCACCCACTACAATTTTTACATCATATTTTTTTAATTCTTCCAGAAGTGCTTTACCAATTCCCGTTGAAGCTCCTGTAAGCAAAATTCTCTTATTATCCAGCTTCATTACATTTCTCCTGTTTTTTAATCCGGGGTACCGGAAATTCAATTGAGAAATCCTCAACATGCACCACTGCTAATGGTTTCACTTTCGCAATATCCGGAAAATACTCATGGTTCAACTCTATCTCTTCTATGACAGCCAGGCGTCCACGACCCCGTCCATTAAATTCTGTAAAGAATGTTTTCTGGTCATATTTTTGCACAAGGGGAAAAGGATAATACCTGGTTCGCACAGGAAAAGGAAAACCCCTGGTTTTCAGCACAACATCAAGAACCATTGTGCCGTCTTTATGTACAACCACCCTTTCCCTTCGACTGTCAAGCTGCACAGATGTAAACTCGGCAAGCTCCTTGGGAATACCCCAGTTTCTTTTACCGTTCTCCACGCTCTCCATACTGGACACGTAGATCCTGGTAATACTGTAGAGTTTCTGGTCATCATAGTTGAACTTGCCCGGCATGAATAACAATTCCCTGTAGGGCCCCGCGTTTGACTGTAAATAATTAACCAGCATAACACATCCCAGTCCGGTGAAGACATTATCGGATAAGTACCCCGGACAGAAACACTCTTCACGTATAAATTCCCTGGAAAAATTATAAAGAAAAATATACCCATCACCATACAAGTGCCAGGGGGGCGGAAAAACCGGTTTCATGCTGGCGCTCCTTTTATAAATACTTGCGAATTGCAAATAATAGTGTGGGCATCTATGTTTGTCAAATACATTACATCAAAGAAAGCATTGACATATGGCTTTTAACATG
>CAZVRB010000031.1:27779-33606 GCA_964629365.1 uncultured Leptospiraceae bacterium | reverse complement strand
TTTCATGCAATGTGACCATGCGTTACTAATGGATTCACGTGTTTTTTGCGTTACGCCTGAAAATCCTGTTATTTTACTGAATTTTAACATTGAATTGTGTTATACTGAATTTAATATTTGACAACATTCTCACCATCAGTATTCCCAATAATTGTGGCAATAAAATGTGCTGATTTGAGACATTGATAATGAAAACAATCCAAAGAGGATATATATGGCAGAGAAAGCCTACCTGATACTGGAAGATGGCGCAACATTCCCCGGGCTGGGATTTGGTCATCCCGGCGACTCGCTGGGCGAGGTGGTGTTCAATACCTCCATGAGCGGTTACCAGGAAGTGTTGACCGATCCATCTTACAGTGGGCAGATCATAACAATGACCTACCCCATGATTGGTAATTACGGGGTAAACGCCCAGGACGTAGAATCGGAAAAGGTCCAGGTTGCCGGATTCGTGGTAAAAGAATACAGCAAACATTTTTCAAATTTCAGGGCAGAGTATTCGCTGGATGACTACCTTGCCAGGGCGAAAGTGCCCGGCATAGAAGGTGTGGACACCCGGAAACTGACCCGGCATATACGGGACAAGGGGGCCATGAGAGCGGGCATCTTCAGGGATCCCGATGGGGCGCTTGAAATGGTGAAGGCGCATCCGAAGATGGAAGGACTTGACCTTGCATCCCGGGTGGCATGTACAAAAAGTTATACCTTCGGGGAAGAGAAACCGGGGGCATATACGGTTGGTGTGTTCGATTTCGGGGTGAAGACCAATATACTTAGACTTTTGAAGGATGAAGGTTTCAACATCAGGGTGTATCCCGGCAATTCTTCACTGAAAGATGCCTTAAAAGACGGGGTCCATGGAATATTTCTCTCCAATGGTCCCGGTGATCCTGATGCTATAAAATACGCACCGGGCCTTGTAAAGGATATAGCAAAAGAAGGGATTCCCTGTTTCGGCATATGCCTGGGACATCAGCTTCTGGGGCTTGGCCTTGGAGGATCTACCTACAAGCTTAAATTCGGTCACAGGGGTGCCAACCAGCCGGTAAAAAACATGGATACCGACAGGGTGGAGATCACTTCTCAGAACCACGGGTTTGCAGTCGACTACGAATCCCTCAGGGATAACAGTGATATCGAGATCACTCATCTGAATCTGAACGACAATACCGTTGAAGGATTGCGGCATCGGAAACTTCCCATTTTTTCGGTGCAGTATCATCCCGAGGCCAGCCCGGGGCCCCATGATTCGAGATACCTGTTCTCGAAGTTTTTTAAGCTCGTTCACGATAATCAATAGCCAGAAACAGTATAATTCGTATATATTAACAGTACGCACCTAATATTACCTGCACCAGGGAGGAATACGTGGCACATACCAATACAGATAAAACTACCGGATGGGAATCCATAAAAATACAGTCAGATGCAGATCCGGCATTGTCGGAAAACGCGTTGATAGTTCTGGAGAAACGGTATCTCTCAAAAGACGAGAATGGTGAATTGATAGAAACACCCGGGGAGATGTTTGAGCGTATAGGCAAATTTATCGCTTCGGCTGACCTCAATTACGGGAAAACCGCCGAAGAGGTGAACAGCGTGGCTTCCCGTTTCTACGAGATGATGGTAAACATGGAGTTTATTCCCAACAGTCCCACCCTGATGAACGCGGGAAAGCCCCTGGGGCAGCTGTCTGCCTGTTTTGTGCTGCCGGTAGAAGATTCAATGGAAGGTATATTTGATACCATAAAGTCCATGGCACTCATTCACAAAAGTGGTGGCGGCACGGGGTTCTCATTCTCACGGATGCGTCCAAAAAATGACGTGGTTCGTTCCACTACCGGGGTATCCAGCGGTCCGGTTTCGTTTATGAATATATTCAACAGCGCCACAGAAACGGTAAAACAGGGGGGGACAAGGCGTGGTGCCAACATGGCCATTCTGCATGTCACCCATCCTGATATACTTGATTTCATCACCGCCAAAGAGGATACCAGCAAATTGACCAATTTTAACTGCTCGGTTGCCATTACCGATGAGTTTATGAAGGCGGTTGAATCTGACGGTGAGTACGATCTTATCAATCCCCGAACGGGAGAGCCGGTTCGGAAGTTGAATGCCCGGGATGTTTTTTCGCTGATCGTAGATATGGCGTGGAAAAACGGCGAGCCGGGAGTAGTGTTTATTGACAAGATAAATGAAAAAAACGTATTAAAAAAGGTTGGTCTTATTGAAAGCACCAATCCCTGTGGAGAACAGCCCCTGTTGCCCTTCGAATCATGTAACCTGGGGTCTATCAACCTGAATACAGTTGTAAGAGATGATAATGACACATGCGTGGTAGATTACGAAAAGCTGAAAGAGATTACGAAGGATGCCGTTCATTTTCTTGATAATGTTATCGATTGCAATCGTTATCCATTAAAAGAAATCGACGAGAATACCAGGGCAAACCGGAAAATCGGCCTTGGGATCATGGGGTTCGCGGATCTGCTTATCAGGATGGGTATACCCTACAATTCAGAGAAGGCCCTCGAGGTAGCGGAGCAGGTTATGGCCACCATACAGGATGCATCAAAAGATGCCTCACGGGTGCTGGCAGAAGAACGCGGCGCTTTTCCGAATTTCGATAAATCTGAATATGCCGAGAAAGGAGAACCTCCTCTTCGTAACGCCACTACCACCACCATTGCCCCAACAGGAACAATCAGCATAATAGCGGGTACATCAAGCGGTGTTGAACCTGTATTTGCCCTTGCCTATGTGCGTAACGTGATGGATAACAATACCCTGGTAGAGGCAAACCCCCGCTTCAGGGAAGTCATGGAAGAGCGTGGTCTTTATTCAGAAGAGATCATGCAGCGGGTGGCCAAAACGGGTTCAGTAAATAACATGGAAGATATCCCACAGGATATCCAGGACATTTTTGTGACCGCACACGATATAACCCCTGAATCACATGTTATGGTGCAGGCGGCCTTTCAGAAATACGTGGATAACGCGGTTTCAAAGACCGTGAACTTCTCGCATAGTGCAACCCGAGAGCATATTGAAACGGTGTACATGATGGCCTTCAACCAGGGCTGTAAGGGTGTTACCGTGTACAGGGATGGATCCCGGGATGCACAGGTGTTGCAGGTTGCCCGGGACGAAGAGGTTACTCACCGGATAACCGAAGAAGGCAAGGTTGAGGTATACGCCGCTCATGCCCACATAAAGCCGCGTCCCCGAAAAGAGATCACCTGGGGGGCAACCCGGAAGATGGATACCGGTTGCGGTTCCCTGTATGTCACCATCAACGAGGACGAGGAAGGCCTCTTCGAGGTATTTGCCACCATGGGCAAGGCGGGCGGCTGCGCTGCAAGCCAGACAGAGGCGGTAAGCAGGCTTATATCCCTTTCCCTGCGATCGGGGCTTGAGCCGGAGCAGATAGTTAAGCAGTTGAAAGGGGTGCGTTGTCCCAACCAGGCATGGGTAAAAGGGGGCCGTATATATTCATGTGCTGATGCCATTGCCAAGGCGATGGAGATGTACATAGGACAGGAACCAGGAAGAGGAAATCAGGATAAAGAAGATGCCCGTAATAACGCTGAAACCAACGGAAAGGGCAGTGACGCGGTAATGGTCGGGGTATGCCCCGATTGCCACGGGCCCCTGGAGTTCGAGTCGGGATGCTCAGTATGCCGTATGTGCGGTTTTTCACGCTGCGGTTAAGGGGCTGGTGTTCTGTACCTGGTATAATCAATGCCAAGAGTTTTTACCCGGTAATTGAGAATCCGGGTGGTAGTGCCAAGAAGGGTGGCGGCCCTTGTAATGTTCCCACGGGTTATTTTCAGATGATCTATGATGATCTCCCTGGCGTACTGGTTGATCATTTCTTCCAGGTTACGTATGCCCTCCGTCGTATCATCGGCCATCTGTAATGAAGGGGGAAGGTGGTAACTCCTGATTACCATCTCGTTGCTGAGTATGGCTGCCCTCTGGATGGCGTTTTCAAGCTCGCGAACGTTTCCCGGCCAGTGATAACTTACCAGCATGTCAATGGCTTCGCTGCTGATGCGGCTGATATTCTTGTTGAATTCTTTGTTGTACTTTTCAAGAAAGTGGTCAGCTAGAAGCATGATGTCGGCTTTTCTTTCTCGAAGGGGGGGAACAAAGAGGGGAAACACGTTCAGCCTGTAGTAGAGGTCTTCCCTGAATTCTTTGCGGGCTATTTTTTCTTCAAGGTTTTGATGGGTGGCTGTTATTACTCTCACGTCAAGGGGCAGCGGCCTTGTCCCCCCGATTCGTTCAAAATTTCTCTCCTGGATTACCCGTAGAAGCTTTACCTGCAGTGAAATATGAAGATCGCCGATTTCATCAAGGAATATGGTTCCCCCGTCGGCCATCTCGAAACGACCTTTCTTTAAAGAAGACGCCCCAGTAAATGCGCCTTTTTCATGGCCAAAGAGTTCACTCTCGATGAGATTCTCAGGAAGTGCTGCTATGTTCACCTTTACGAAGGGCTTGTTTCGCCTGGGGCTGTTTTCAAATATGGCATTTGCGATAAGTTCTTTGCCTGTACCACTTTCGCCGGTAAGAAGTACTGTTGATGTGGTGGGAGCCACAAGCATTATCTTTTCGTAGAGCTCCTGCATTATGTGTGAATTTCCCAGGATGTTGCCGGGACGCAACCCGGAAAGCTTGATCTTTAACAGCCTGTTCTCTTCTTCAAGTCGAGTTTCCTGCTGCACCATCTCCCTTCGGGTGTTTACCGCATGGGCTATCATAACCGACACAGCGCTCAGTGTTCGAAGCTCTTCGAGAAAGGAGTGGTCGGCTTTTTTGTATTTATCTATTGAGATGGTGCCGATAACCCTGTTTTCAAGGATGATGGGCACACACATGAAAGCCATGTTCTGCCCGGTGTTTCGCAGCTTCGCGCCGGTTTTGTTCAGAAACAATGGCTCACTGTCGATGGAGGGCACAACCAGTGGTTTCCCGGAACTGATCACCGACCCGGTAATACCCTCGCCAGCCCTGTAGCGTCCCCGGCTGACCTCGTCGTCGGTATAGCCGTAAGAAGCGTCCACAAAAAAATCATCGGTAGTTTCATGGTGAATGGAGATGGCCCCCCGCTCGATTCCAAGATGTGATACAAGCAGCGTCAGTACATTGTGCATCAATTCTTCCATGTCTGACGTGGAAGTAAAAATCTTTCCAATTGCATACAGCAATTCTGATTCCCTGCTTTCCAGGTCTAACTGTTGGGGGTCGGATTGCCTTAGTTTGTAGGTTTTGTTGTCTGTATCCATATAAATGGCTTCCATGCTATAATATACACTAATATATAACAAAAGACCGGCAGGGAAAGAATAAATGACTTCAAGTTCCCAAACCGGCCTTTTTTTTACATAAATGTAATTATGCACCCATTACGGGCCATTGATACGGCTTAAAATGTTGTGGCCACTCCAAATTCAGCCCACAGGTGATTACGCAGAGCGGAAGGTCTTGTATCATCATCAAGATCATACGTTGCCTCAAAATCAGAATCAAGGGTCCTTGCATAATATACCGCCGATGTAAATTCAACCCCTTCGTAGATGCTGCTTGTACCAAGGGACACGCCGGCGTCACTGAAGCCCTTCGCGTCAAAATAGGCGTTGTTGTAATAGGCCCCCCATGCACCCATGCTGAAGGTAAAGCTGTCAGTGCTGACCAGGTCATGCCCGATGGAGAACTTTACATAGTAGTCCTCGTTTTGGGGTGTGTCTTCATTACTCTCTTTTACGTAATAATCATAGTATACTTCAAGGGCAGGTGAAAGGGGGATGTCCAGCCC
>CAZVRB010000031.1:0-27679 GCA_964629365.1 uncultured Leptospiraceae bacterium | reverse complement strand
TAGTGAATATACATCACCCCAAGGTCAACTGATAGAATGCCGGTTGACACGCTGTAGGCAAGACCGTAATCGAATTCATGGTACACCTTGGCTTCAGTTGGTTCCCCTGTTTCATTGACCACAAGGTAATCCTCGTTAATACCTGCTGCCACCGACAATGAAAGCCCGGTATCACCAAATTCAAGTCCTGCCGATGGCCAGATGACACCAACACCCTTGCCGTTTAATTCTACCCCTCTCCACCAGTAGGTGCTGCTGTAGCTTATACCCACAGGTACTTTAAGAAATGAATCTTCAGCATGCGCTTTTTTCATGGACGGCATCATTGCCAGTGAAAAAATAAGTGTCAGTGATAGTGCAACTAGTGTCCTCTTCATAATGATCTCCTTAATAATTATATAGTTTACAAATAATTGTTTAGCCTATTGCGTCTGTGCCTTCTTCTCCGGTGCGAATGCGAATGCAATTCTGCAAATCCTGTACAAATATTTTGCCGTCACCGATGTTGCCGCTGCGTGATCCCCGTATGATGGCATCGGTGGTAACTTTTTCGAAATCGTCATTTACCGCGATCTCGAGGCGAATTTTTTTCAACAGGTTTACCTCGATGGGGACACCCCGGTAGGTTTCCATGTATCCCCCCTGTTGCCCGCAACCAAGCGAGTTGGTTACCGACATCTTCATGACATCAGCCTTGAAGAGTTCCTGTTTTACATCGTTAAGACGTTCTGGTTGTATATACGCTATTATCAGTTTCATGGGCTGCCTCCTTTACTGGCTGATAAATATCTGGAAACCCGAATAGGATTCCATGCCGTGTTCTTCGATGTCGAGGCCCCGCATCTCCTCGTCTTTTGACACACGCAGGCCAGCGGTTTTCTTTATAGTAAAGAAAAGAAGTCCTGATGTGACAGTTACCCAGCCAAATACCGCAAGCACACCAAGGGCCTGAACACCAAGCAGGCTAAACCCGCCGCCGTAAAAAAGCCCGTTTACGCCTTCTCCGGCATATGATGCCTGGGCAAAAAGACCCACAAGCAGGGTACCAAGGGCACCACACACGCCGTGTACGGATATGGCACCAACCGGGTCATCTATTCGCAGTTTAAAATCGATAAATTCCACCGAGAGTACTACTACAATACCCGCAATTGCCCCGATGATTATTGCACTTACAGGTGAGACAGCCGCACATCCTGCGGTAATCGCTACAAGGCCTGCCAGCGCACCATTGAGGCTCATACTGACATCAGGCTTGCCGGATTTAAGCCATATGGTGAACATGGCGGTGATTGCCCCGGCTGCCGCGGCAAGATTGGTATTAACCGCAATAAAAGCAATGGAGAGATCGTCACCGGCGGTGGTGCTGCCGGGGTTAAAACCGAACCATCCAAACCAGAGTATGAATACCCCGAGGGCCGCAAGTGGAAGACTGTGACCCGGTATGGCGCGTGGTGTGCCGTCAGGATTGTACTTGCCGATCCTGGGGCCAAGCAGCATGGCACCCATTAGTGCCGACCATCCGCCAACAGAGTGTACCACGGTTGAGCCCGCGAAGTCAACAAAACCCAGGCCACCCAGCCATCCGCCTCCCCATATCCAGTGTCCGGATATCGGGTAGATTATTGCAGTAATAAAGAGGCTGTACATCATGTACGAGGTGAACTTTGTTCTTTCGGCCATGGCCCCTGACACGATGGTGGCAGCGGTTGCAGCAAACACGGCCTGGAAAAGCCAGAAGGCGAACATCCAGAGACCATCGGGGTTACCGGGGTTTGCTTCTGACATGAAGAAATTTGAAGACCCGATGAATCCGGCAATTGAATTACCGAACATGAGACCGAATCCTATCATGAAAAAGGCGATGGAGCCAACTGAAAAGTCCATCAGGTTTTTCATGATTATATTCCCGGCACTTTTTGCCCTTGTGAAGCCGATCTCCACCATGGCAAATCCCGCCTGCATGAAGAATACCAGGAATGCAGCAACAAGTATCCAGACAACATTGATTGCCTTGATACTTGAAACCGGTTCAGGCACGGTTTCCTCGGCAAAAGCTACAACAGCTAATCCGAAGACAAAGAGTATTAATAAGCCTGCTTTCCGTAAAGTTCTCATTGTCATTCTCCTTATAATGATTTACACTTGATATATGACATATATATGCACGGTTCGTGCCAGGTGAGAATGATATGATGGAAATACAGGTCTAATTTCATAAAAAAATACTAAAAGATGATTTTTTATCAGAAAAAGACAGAAGGCAGTTGCAAAATATGGTGAATGGATATAAAAAAAGACTTCAGGTGAACAAATAACCGTGAATATTAGCACCCAGTTTCAACACATACCTGATGATTAGTACAATAGTGTATGATATTCAGGGGTGAAATACAAAAATGTACTTTTTGGAGACCGTGATATGGGGATGACCATACTGTTAATTGGTGCCGGACATGGACATCTGTATGCAGTATCAAGAATCAGGCATATGGTGGAGTTGGGATACAGGGTGGTGGTTATTAACGAATCGCGGTATCACTATTATTCGGGAATGGGGCCGGGAATGCTTGGGGGTATGTACGCGCCGGGTGATACCCGGTTTGACATCGAGAACATGGTACACCGGGGCGGGGGTGAATTTATAGAAGATTCGGTAATGAAGATAGATCCCGAACGACGGGTTATATACACCTCGGGGGGCAAAATCATGGAATTTGACGTGCTCTCATGCAATACAGGGAGCGTGATACAGGATACTATACCGGTTGACAGCAATGACACCGTGTATCCCGTCAAACCGCTGGCCAACCTGTACCGTGCCCGTACCCGGCTTGAACAGGCAGAAAAGGGATCGTCTTTGCGTGTAGTTGTAGCAGGAGGTGGTGCCGCGGGTGTGGAGATTGCCGCGAATGTATATGGAAGGGCCAGGACACTGCCAATTGATGCCCGGGTGAGCATAGTTACTTCCGGAACCCTCCTGGAGGGGTTCCCCAAAAAGGCATCACGAAAAGCACGCAAATGGCTAATCAAGCATGGCATCGAGGTGCATGAGCAAACCAGGGTTTCAGGAATAAACAACAAAAATGTATCATTAGCAGGAGGCCGGGATATTCCCATGGACATCTGCATAATGGCAACCGGGATAGTCCCCCCCGAAATATTTTCACGTTCAGGAATGCAAACAGGCCCTGATGGAGGGCTTGCTGTCAATGAATATCTTCAGGCGCAGAATTATCCCAATATTTTCGGCACGGGTGACGGGATCTATTTTTCTCCCCATCCACTGCCAAAGGCAGGGGTATACGCGGTGCGACAGGGGCCCCTCTTGTATAGTAACATCATTGCATTCTGTCGGGGAGAAAGTCTTGAGGCCTTTGTTCCCCAGAAAAAATACCTGCTTATTTTGAACCTGGCTGGCTACGGTATCGCGGTCAGGGGAAAGCTGGTACTTGGCGGCAGAACCTGGTTCAGAATAAAGGATAGTATTGACAGGAAATATATAAAAAAGTTCACTTAAAATATCGAATCGTTGTTTTCTATTACATGCCCCGGCATGTAGTGTAATTCAAAACAAACAGTGAGAAGTATGTACAGGGTCGTGTTTTCAATACATCCACAAAAAGAAGAAGAAATGGCAGACCGCCTTTTTGAGGCGGGGGCACAGAGTGTCTCTGTTGAGGATATTGATGAGCCCGAATTGCGTATGACAGGGATTTTTGATAAAAAGGACATGCTGGCACAACAGTTTCCCGGTTTCGATTTCATGATAACCGAGATGGAGGAGATGTCATGGAAATACCGCTGGATGGAATACTTTCATGGCACAGAAGTAACTGAACATATATACATAGAACCGGCGGGATATTCTTCACCCGGCAGCCGTTCTTATGATCACGTTATTCAACTTGATCCAAGGGATGCCTTTGGTGATGGGGGGCATCCCACCACCCGGATGTGTGCCCTCATGATGGAAAAGCACCTTCAAGACATGGGGGAGGACGAAAAAGGCCAGGTGGGAATGCTTGATGCGGGCACGGGAACAGGGATTCTTGCCATTATTGCCCGCAAGCTGGGAGTTGTTTCCATCCAGGCCTTTGACGTGGATGACCCTTCGGTTGCCAGGGCACGTGAAAACGCCTTCCGAAACAGCTGCGGTGACATATCATTTTTTACCCGTGACCTGTCCGGGTTTACCCCGGAGAACAGGTACTCCCTGGTAGTTGCCAACCTGCTTACTGTTATTATAGAAAAAAACATGAAATACCTCAAAAACCTGCTGTCCGCGGATGGGGTGATGATACTCAGTGGTATCGGGAAAGAATGGGAAGATGAAATTAAGAAATTATTTACCTTGCATAAACTGGAAATAATTGAAGAGATGGAAGAGGGCAGGTGGAAAGGATTTATGCTCAAAGCTACAGGGTGACACACTTCATAATTAGAGGATGCGACATGACGGATTTACATGAAGTGGCGGATAATATTTTTGTTGTGAGGCAAAAGGCGGGAATGGGGGGGATCAAACCTCCCATGAACATATACGTACTCGCAGGCCACAACGGACTTATCTTCGATGGGGGATATGGAACCAGGCATGATATACAGCATGTCCGTAAAAGCATCGAGGCTATACAAAAGCGATTTGAAAAACAGGGGAAGGTGTGCCATATCGGGCGTATTCTGCCAAGTCATACCCATCCTGACCATTTTTCAGGATTAAAGGGGATGCGCAAAGAACTGGGGTTGTCAGTGCTCCTCACGAAAAAAATGGCAGAAAGGATTACCTCGGCTGCAATATATCGCCAGTCATATGCTGATCCAGAGGGGGAACAGGGTGTATTTTCACACCGCCAGAGCGTGCTTCGAAAATTTATGCATCAGCAATTATCCCGGTTTTATTATAACAAAATATTTGGTGTTACTTTTCTGCACAACCCCGATGAATTTATTGAAGAAGAAATAAAAATCGATATCAACGGTGAAACCTGGGATATCCTGTCGGGACCAGGACATTGTGATGATCATGTAATGTTATACCGGCAGGAGAGGGGTATACTGCTTGCCGGTGATAACGTGCTCAGGAGCATTACCACCTGGCTTGGCCCGCCCCGTTCCAACCTCGAAGATTACATCAACACCCTTGAACGCATCAAGAAACTTCCGGGATTAACGCGTATTCTGAGTGCCCACGGCAGTCCCATCGAGAACCCCGTAGAACGGGTGGAAGAGATTATACAGTATCGTCACTCCCGCACCGAAGAAATTATGAATATTGTCAGGGCTGCGAACCAGAAAGGCATATCATTTCACCGGCTGCTTGAAACAGTATATCCCGGCGAAGGATCAATGCGACGGGCACTTGTGGAAGGATGGGTAATCGTAACCATACAGTACCTGGAGGAAAAGGGGCGCATTCGTCGAGAGGATGATGGAAAGAAAGTGCGGTTTGTGAGTACAGAATTATAATTCACTTTTAAGCGAAGATAATTTCTTTTCAAGCTCAGGTACCCTGTCCTGGATAGTTTTCCATAAAATAGAAATGCTAACACCAAAATATTCGTGAATCAATTTGTCCCTCATTCCGGCAATTCTCTTCCAGGGTATATCCGGATATTTATCACGGATTTCCGGATCGATATTTTTAACCGCTTCTCCAATAATTTCAAAGGACCGAATGATCGCGTATATTGTTTTATTGTCAGCAGAAAACTCCTCATACGTTAACCCTGATGAGAATTCTTTTATCTGTGTTATTTCAAAAAGGATATCGTTGATGTAATCACTTGAGTCCCTGTTGCTTCTCAAAGCATCTCCACTTCCCGTAATACACGGGACCCTATGTGTGGTTTGAGTGATTGTTTTTCAACAAGATCGACAGGTATATTCAGAAGGCCAGTTAGATATTCCTCAAGTTCAAGGAAATCAAAATAGTCTATTGGTTCTTGAAAGGATACAAGTATGTCAATGTCGCTTCCCTCATCAGCGTTATCATGTATGAAAGAACCAAAAATACCAATTTCTTCAACCCTGTATTTTTCAGCTAGAAATGGTTTTTTATTGTTGAGGAGGTTTTTTATATGATCTAAGTTGTATTGATTCATATCCATTTGAAATGTTTTACCAATCAAGTCTTGCGATTATGTATAAGCGGCATACATATACAATATGAAATAATATTAAATATGTCAATATCTTATTAGATTCTCAGCCCCGTTTGCTCGATAAACGCAGATGAACAAGGTTGTGAAATATGTTACCGCGACCTCTCCGTGTCCCATTGCCTTCATGAGAATCGTCGTTGCGCATGCATTCCAGTGTATGGGTGGTGAAAATACCCCCAATGATAGAAACCAGCATATAATGTAGATAATAAGAAAAAAACTTGAAATTTATGCGTTAATTAATGATATTGACACAGGGGTTTATTTCTGCCCCTGTCTCTTTAGTGAAGCGCCTGAGGAGAGAGTGGTGATCCACTCTCTTTTTTGTAACAGAACACTTTCACGGGGTGCCGGCTGATGGATCTTCAGGACGAAATAAAGTCGATGATCAGCGATGTGGCTGACAGGCTGGGGTACATCGTGTATGAATCGTCTGTGCTTTTAAAGGGAGAGAATTCACAGGTAGTTGTGAAAATTGACCACGAAAAGGGAATTTCCCTGGACGATTGCGAGGCGTTCAGCAGGGACTTAACGGAACGGCTGGATTCTGAAGAACTAATGATCAATTATAAACTCGAGGTATCCTCACCCGGGCTGAAAAGAAAACTTCGTACAGGTGAAGAGTTTACAAGATTTACAGGTGCCCCGGTTAAGGTTGTATACGATGACCAGGGAACGCGAAAAACGGTGAAGGGAACTCTTGAATCTGTTTCTGATAATTTGATTACGGTTAGCGATGACGGTAAAGATGTGGACATCGCATTACACACTATAGCAAAAGCAAATCTTGAGTATTGAAGGGAAAAGAAGATGAGTATCAATTTTTTCGAAGCACTGCACCAGATCGCCGCTGAGAAGGGTATTTCAAAGGATGAAATAGAGGAAATCGTGCAGTCAGCCATGCTATCAGCCTATAAGAAGCAGTATGGACCCTCTCGTGATGTTGATGTTGAGTTTGACCGGGATACAAACACCATAAAACTCATATCAAAAAAGATGGTGGTAAACAACCCCATGAACCGGGCTGAAGAGATAGCATTTACAGAAGCAAAGAAGACAAACCCCGAGGTGAAGCTTGGTGATGATATATATGTAGAAGAGAACCCGCTGCAGTCATTTGGAAGAATTGCCGCGCAGACTGCAAAGCAGGTTATCATGCAGAAGATAAAAGAAGCTGAGAAGAATATAATATACGAAGAGTTCAAGGACAGGGAAGGCGACCTCATCAATGGATACCTTCAGCGAAGAACGAGGGAAGCCATGTACGTGGATCTTGGCAGAACCGAGGGAATACTTCCTTACAGGGAGCAGTCACAGCTGGAGCATTTCAAGATAGGTGAACGCATCAAGGCCCTTGTGCTCAGTGTGCAGAAGAATACAAAAGGTCCCAGTGTTATACTGTCAAGAGCACATACAAGGTTCGTAGAAAGACTTTTCGAGATGGAAATACCGGAAGTATACGATGATATCGTTGAGATCGAGGCCATAGTGCGTGAAGCCGGTATGAGAACCAAGGTGGCGGTAACAAGTGACAGGGACGATATCGATAGTGTGGGTGCCTGTGTCGGTATGAAGGGGATCCGGATTCAGTCAATCGTGCGTGAGCTTGAAGGTGAAAAAATCGATGTAGTTGAATATTCACCTGAAAGAAAGACCATGGCTGCAAACGCCCTTACCCCGGCCCGGGTAAAAGAAATTGTGGAGACCGTGGGTGGCGGTGTTATCGCGGTTGTTGAGAATGATCAATACAGGCTTGCTATTGGGAAAAACGGGCACAATGCCAGGCTTGCAAGCAGGCTGTGCGGGTTTGACATAGATATCAAGACAGAAGAGCAGTACAGGGAATTTCTTAGCTCAAGTGAATCAAGGGCAATGGTTGAACAGTTGTTCTCGTCGACCCCTGAAGATGAAACGTCACTTGATGAATTACCGGGCTTTGACGCACGGGTAATAAAACTTCTTGAAGCAGGGGGAATCTTCTCGGTAGAAGACCTGGTTGAAACCTCACTGGAAGACCTGAAGAAGCTGGACGGCATTGGCGATAAGACAGCAGAGAAAATCATGGGTATTCTGGAAGAATATGTTGACTTCGAAGAAGATGAGGAATATGAGGAAGAGGAAGACGAAGACGAAGAAACAGATTCAGAAGAAGTTGTAGAGGAAGCAGAAGCTGAAGAAACTGATGAAGCAGACGAAACTGATGAGGCAGAAGAGGCAGAGGAAACAGGAGAACCTGAAGAAGGGACTCCTGATGTTGCTGATGAAACTGAAACAGATACTGCTGATGCTGAAGAAAGTGAAAATGACGAGATTAAAGAATAATGGTGTAAGAGAATATATTAAGATATATTGATTAAAACTTAATTAAGACCAAGGGTATCCATGAAAGCAGTTGATATTGCAACAAAAAACCACGTTTCACTTGAAGATGTTCTGAAGATATGCAAAGAACTGGATATCAAGTGCACAAATGAAGAGTCAGAAATAAAAGATGATGATGTGTTCCTGGTGGAAAAGAAAATCGAAACTATAAAAGAACACCGGGCACAGGAAACGCGACAGCTTCTTGAGAAACAGAAATCAGATCGCAAGGGCAAGAAGATTAAACTGAAACGAAAAGTCCATGTTTCAAAAGAACTGAAAGAAGGAATTCAGAAAGAAGATGAACATAAAGAAGAAACAAAGAAAGTAGAAAAGCCCAAAGAGACCAGGAAACCTGAAAAAGCTGCTGCTGAAACTAAAAAGACTGCACCTTCAAGAAAACCAGTTGAGAGGAAGAAACCAGAAGAAGGTGCAAAGCGGGGTGCCCCGTCGGAAGCAAGAAAGGGCAAGCCGCGTGAAGAAGGTGAAAAAAGGGAAGATAAGAAGCCTGTTGTTGAAGGTGAAAAAATAGAAATCGGTTCCATGAAGGAAGATTCGAAAAAACGCCAGAAAGGAAAAGAGAAATCCAAGGAAAAGGCGAAAAAGAAAGGAACCAAGCGGGAAAGAGAAGAGCTCAGGGAAAAGAGTATCGGGTTCAAGAAGAAAAAACCCCAGGCGGTACAGAAAAAGCCAAGGGAAGTGGTTACCCCGAAAAACATTGAGATTACAGAAACAATACAGGTGGGCGACCTGGCCAAAAAGCTTAATGTAAAGGCCAACGAGGTCATTGCAAAGCTTATGCAGATAGGGGTTATGGCTACCATCAACCAGGTAATTGATGCCGAGACCGCCGAGATACTTGCCGCTGAGTATGGCACCGAGGTGAAAGTGGTGTCCCTTTTCGATGAAACGGTGATCAAGCTTAAAGAAGAAGATAAAGATGAAGACTGGCAGAACCGGCCACCCATAGTTACAGTCATGGGACATGTCGACCATGGGAAAACAAAGCTTCTTGATGCCATACGCAAGGCCAACGTCACAAGCGTTGAACATGGGGGTATTACCCAGCATATCGGTGCGTACCGGGTAAAGGTGCATGATAAGTACGTTACATTTCTGGATACACCCGGTCATGAGGCTTTTACCACGATGAGGGCAAGGGGCGCAAGGGTTACCGACATTGTTGTGCTGGTAGTCGCTGCCAATGACGGTGTTATGCCGCAAACGGTGGAGGCAATAAACCACGCGAAGGATGCCGGGGTACCCATCATTGTTGCCATAAACAAGGTGGACCTTCCCGAGGCCAATGTTCAGAATGTGAAACAGGGATTATCCAACTACGAGCTGATTCCCGAAGAGTGGGGCGGTACAACACTCATGGCGGAGATCAGTGCAAAGGAAATCCTGCATATAGATGATCTGCTTGAATTGATCCTCATACAGTCAGAGATGCTTGAATTACGGGCAAATCCCAGGCTGCATGCACAGGGTACGGTTGTTGAGTCCAAGCTGGATCCGGGCCGCGGGCCTGTTTCCACCGTTCTGGTACAGAACGGAACCCTCCAGGTTGGAGAACCATTTGTGGTGGGGATATATTCAGGTAAGGTTCGTGCCATGTTTAACGATCAGGGGGGCACTGTTGAAAAAGCAGAACCATCTACCCCTGTTGAGGTGGTGGGACTTTCCGGTGTACCTGCTGCGGGTGATCCTTTCCAGGTTGTACAGTCAGATAAGTACAGCAAGCAGGTATCGCAGAAACGCCAGGAGATGAAGCGTATAGAAAGCGCCCAGAAGATAAAGAAGGTTACCCTGGAAGATCTCAACGATATGATACGCGAAGGCGCGATGCAGGAGCTGCGTATCGTCATCAAGGGGGATGTCGACGGTTCAGTACAGGCCCTTAAAGATTCACTTGAAAAGCTATCCACCAGTGAGATCAAGGTCAAGGTTATTCATGCTGCAACGGGGGGCATAAATGAATCAGATGTTATGCTTGCTTCGGCATCAAATGCCCTGATAATAGGCTACCATGTACGGCCAACTTCTCGTGTAGCTGAAATTGCCGAGAGGGAGAAAGTTTCAATTAAATTCTACAATATCATTTACGATGTTACCAATGATATACGTGCTGCCATGGAAGGAATGCTTTCACCAGAGGTTAAAGAAGAAGTAACCGGAACAGGTGAGATACGACAGACCTTCAAAGTAAGCCGGGTGGGAACCGTTGCCGGTGCCATCTGTCTCAGCGGGAAGGTGAACAGAGGTGACAAGATGCGCATTATCCGGGATGGTGTTGTCGTCTATGATGGCGAGTTGAAATCACTGAAGAGATTCAAGGACGATGTATCACTGGTAGAAGGCGGCCAGGAGTTCGGTTTTGGATTAAAGGATTATAACGATATTAAAGAGGGCGATGCCTTTGAAACCTATAGAACTTTTGAAGTAGCGAAAAAACTGGAAGACGCCGACAAGCGAAGTGCAGAAAAGCGAAGTGCAGAGAAAAATACACCCGGACAGCAGGGATAATGGCCGGATACAGAAAGCAGAAACTTGAGGCTCAGATTCAAAGAATTGTGGGTGACGTGCTTTTAACCGAAATAAAGGATCCGCGAGTCGGTTTTGTATCGGTAACCGGGGTTAACCTGAGCAAAGATTATTCGTATGCTGATGTTATGGTATCTGTAATCGGTGACGATAAAGATGTAAAAAAATCACTGATGGGGCTTGAGTCGGCCCGGAAGTATATACAATACAGGGTTGGGAAGAGTATTCAGTTACGGGTCTTGCCGCAGATCAGGTTTCATATTGATACTTCCATTAAGGAAGGAGTCGAGATGGTAGCCAGGCTGGAACAGATTCAAAAAGACCAGATCGCATCACATGAAAATGATGATCCAACGGGTGAGAACACTGACCCGGAGGACACAGCATCTGATTAGCAGGATGACCGGTTGTGGACTTGAATTGTCTTCATAATGCAGTACTACTTATCGACAAACCCGCAGGTATAACCTCCTTTGATGTTATTCGCCGGCTTAGGAAACAGTTGCATATAAAAAAGGCGGGCCATTGTGGAACCCTTGATAAATGCGCATCAGGGCTCCTGGTTATTTGTACCGGGAGGATTACAAAGCTGGCCACGTTTCTAATCGAAGGTGAAAAGGAATACAGGGGCACAGTTGTACTGGGTACGATAACAGACACCTGTGATGCTGATGGAGAGGTGCTGGAGACCAGGGATGTAGGGGATGAGGTGCTTGACGAGGTGTCAAAAATACCCGGGGCTTTTACCGGAAAGATCCAACAGGTCCCGCCCAGGTATTCGGCATTGAAAATAGATGGGAAAAGAGCGTCTGACAGGACACGGGGTGGGGAAGAATTAGAAATGAAACCCAGGTCTGTTGAAATACGTTCACTGATAATTGAGAAAGTTGACCCTGAGAATAAAACCCTGCAGATACGGGTGACATGTTCAAAGGGAACATATATTCGTTCACTTGCAAGGGATATCGGTGAAATGCTTGGCACGGGAGCCTACCTTGAGGGATTAAGGCGCATCAGGTCGGGAAAGTTCAAGGTTGAACAAGCGGTCACACCCGATCAGTTGGACATGATACTGGAAAGTGGGAATCCGGATGGTGACTTTGTGATATTTCCGGACCATGCCCTTGATGATTTTGGCTCAGTTGTTGTTTCAGATCACAGGGCCGAAAAAGTACAGCATGGCGCACCCATACTTGAAGAAGATGTAGAAAAGATCACCGGTGAAGATGGTAAATATTACCGTGTAATAAACCGGGAGGGGAAATTGCTTGCAGTTGCAGAGTTGTATTCCCATCCATTCAGGGTGAAATATCGCCATGTGTTTTCTCTTTAAGGGGAATGCGTAATTCTGTTGTAGTTTGCAGTTTCAGGTGCTATAATTTTTAGTGCGTTTTCAGGATATTTATTTCTTGACGTACAATAATGATTTCGTACCAGTTACGATATACGGGTAGTATTGAAATTTGTTGCTGTTGTAATATATTAAACGTAATTATTTTCACCAAATCAGGAGGATAAAGAAGGAGTATGATTCAGAAAAACGAGATTATCGACAAGTACCGAAAGCATGAAAGTGATACCGGATCAGCTGAAGTACAAATTGCTCTTCTTTCAGAAAGGATCAGTCACCTTACCGATCATTTTAAGGTACACAAAAAAGATCATCATTCCCGAAGGGGATTGTTGAAACTGGTTGGCCAGAGACGCCGGCTTCTAAATTACCTTAGAAATAAGAATATTGATCGATACAGGGACCTCATACAATCTCTCGGATTGCGGCGATAATATCCTGCTTTCCTGTAAAAGATTGCTATACGCTGGACAAGTAACCGTGCCAGTGAAGTTTTAATTATGTAAGGATGAAATAACATGAGTGTTGATTATAAAGTTGATATTGGAGATAATTCAATACAATTCAGTTCAGGATACCTGGCAAAACAGGCAGATGGCGCGGTGACTGTGTCATGTGGTGAAACAGTAGTTTTTGCGTCTGTTGTGGCTTCGAAATCGGTTCAACAGGGGCAGGACTTTTTTCCATTGATGGTGGATTACAGGGAGAAAACATATTCAGCCGGTAAGATCCCGGGCGGGTTTATCAAACGTGAAGGCAGGCAGAGTGACCGGGAAATATTGACCTGCAGGCTTACAGACAGACCTCTTCGTCCACTTTTTCCGAAAGATTTTGTTAATGAAGTGCAGATAATTATTTATGTATTGTCGGCCGACAGGATAAATCAACCGGATGTACTGGCCATCAATGCGGCGTCCGCGGCGGTGTGTATATCGGGAATTCCCTTCAAGGGGCCGGTGGGTGCCGTACGTGTAGGTCGTGTTGACGGCAACTGGTTAATCAATCCACCACTTGAAATGATGAATAGAAGTGAAATTGACCTTATTGTAGCCGGTACCGAGAACGCGGTAACCATGATAGAGGGATCTGCGAAAAATATCTCCGAAGATGAAATGCTTAAGGCTGTAGAACTGGCCCATGAAAGCATTAAAAAAATATGCAACACGCAAAAAGAAATGCGGGACAGCATTGGTAAGCCTTTGATGGAGTATGCTCCAAAAACTTCTGATGAAACTCTCGAAAAAGTTATACGAGAAAAGTATTATGCTGACGTTGAAAAGCTTGTTGAAGTCAGGGAAAAGAAGGCCAGGGAAACAGCAGAGCATGACATTGTGGAGAAAGCCAGGGAAGACCTGGCAGAAGAATTCCCTGAAACCATAAACCTGGTTTCATCAATAATATCCGATATTGATGCTGAAATTGTACGAAAAAGAATTCTTGAGGATGGGAACAGGGCTGATGGACGCGGAGTGAAGGACATCCGTCCTATCGACGGCATTGTAGGGCTTTTACCAAGGGCTCACGGATCAGCGGTGTTTACCCGCGGTCAGACCCAGAGTCTTGGTATCGTAACACTGGGTACAGTATCCGACTCGCAGCGAATTGACAGTATCGATTTTATTGAATCTGAATATAAGCGGTTTATGCTGCATTACAATTTTCCGCCATTTTGTGTTGGTGAAACCGGCAGGGTGGGCGGTACAGGTCGACGTGAGATAGGGCATGGTATGCTGGCAGAGCGGGCACTTGAATACGCGTTGCCCGAAGACAAGGATTTTCCATATACCATTCGAATAGTATCCGAGGTGCTGGAGTCAAACGGTTCATCTTCAATGGCAACGGTGTGCTCCGGATCTCTTGCCATGTATGATGCCGGTGTTCCTTTGAAAGGTGCGGTGGCTGGTATTGCCATGGGTCTGGTTCTTGAAGGTGATAATTACGCCATTTTAAGTGATATCCAGGGTCTTGAAGATCATCTTGGTGATATGGATTTCAAGGTAGCCGGAACTACTGATGGCATTACAGCTTTTCAGCTGGATATTAAAATTGAAGGCATCACCATGGATGTCATGCGTAATGCCCTTGAGCAGGCAAAAGATGGACGTCTTCATATCCTGAGTGAGATGAACAAGATTAAATCCAACCCGTCAGAGAATTTATCACCACATGCGCCAAGAATTGCTGTTCTCATCATTGATGTGGAAAAGATAGGTGAAATTATCGGCCCCGGCGGCCGTGTCATCAAAAAGATACAGGAAGATACGGGTGCTGACATATCCATTGAAAACAGCGGTGAAGTTACTATTTCGGCGAATTCCCAGGAAGCAATTGAAAGGGCGCTTAACATGGTAAATGGAATAGTCGAGGATGTGCAGGTTGGTACTATTTACCGTGGGGTTGCCAAGCGTATTACAGATTACGGGGCATTCGTTGAAATATTGCCGGGTAAAATGGGTCTTGTGCATATCTCAAAGCTTGATAATAAGAGGGTGGCCAGTGTTCGCGACATAGTGAACGAAGGGGATGAACTGGATGTAAAAGTTGTCAGCATTGATGATATGGGACGTATTAACCTGAGCAGAAAAGATGCACTAGAGTCATAGAAGTTGATTATGCCTACAAAGTATCGTCTTAACAACAACATGACCGTGTTGCTGGCACCCCTGCCGGGTGTGGTCTCAGTTTCGGTAGGGTTATGGGTTCACGCCGGCTCCCGTCATGAGAATGAGAATCAGATGGGTTATGCCCATCTGATTGAACATATGCTGTTCAAAGGTACCGAGAAGTACTCTGCGCGTGATATAGCCCGCCTGGTTGACAGGGTGGGTGGACATCATAATGCCGCTACAAGCAGGGAGTATACTACATACTATATCAATGTGATGTCAAACTACCTGGATCTTGCCCTGTCCATCCTTTCAGAAACATATTCACGTTCTGTATTTGACACAGTGGAGCTTGAAAAAGAAAAGAACGTGGTGCTTGAAGAGATCAGGATGTACGAAGACTCACCTGATGAGCTGATTCACGATGTATTCATGGAATGCATGCTGGCAGAACACCCTCTTGGTCATCCCATACTGGGAACAGTGGATACCATAAAAAATACAGATAGAAAGAGCTTGATCGATTTTTACGCTGAAACCTACAGGGATGAAAAAAGCCTGCTGGTGGTTGTGGGCAATATCGATGTGGAGCAAACAAAGAATATGATTGCCGGGCATTTTTTCAGACCGGCACTAAACCCCGTGGAGATCATTCCAAACGGCACACCGAGGCCAAACAGGATTAAAAGAAAGCATATTCAGAAAGATCTTGAGCAGGTTCATTTTTGTATTGGGGCAGACGGCCTGAAAAAGGGCGAACCTGAACGGTGGAGTTATTATATCATGAGCACGGTACTTGGAGGAAGCATGTCCTCAAGACTGTTCCAGCATGTTCGTGAAGATGAGGGACTGTGCTACAATATATATTGTTTTCATTCTTCTTACTCCGATGAAGGTATCTTCGGGATTTATTGTGGTACCTCTCCGGAAAATTATTCCAAGACAATTGAACTTATTGAACATGAATGCACGGATTTTCTTGTCAACAGTATAACAGAAGAGGAACTGGAAGACGCGAAGACCTTTATGAAGGGAAATATTGCACTCAGTCTTGAAAGTACAGAGGTGCAGATGGGTCAGCTTGCCCGTCACGAGATGGTATATGGCAGAAACTTTACCTTCCAGGAGATATCAGAGCAGATTGACGCGGTTACCCTGAAAGATATTCAGGATATTACAAGCAGGGTATTCAGTCCCAATGACTTTGCACTGATAACAACAGGAAACCTGCCCCGGGGATCACGGGACAATTTCTCTTTGAAGATATAAAAAGCTGGAACCCGGTATTCGCGTATCGTTAATCCCAACCATTAATGATTATCTACAACCTGGTCTTGTATTACTTTTTTAAATAAACCCCGGTATTTAGCAGGTTCATTACCACCGTTGATCATTATGGTATTAGCCTTCCCGGCGGGGAGTGATTGTGAGGCTATCCATTTCAAAAATTCACCGTCGGTATGATAGCTGTTCCCGAATCCCGCAATTGTATATACGTGAGAAGTATTATGCATTGTTTTTATATTCTCAATGATGTGCTGTACCGTCTTTGTTTTACCCTCGGCGTAAGTGACCGGTTCCTGTATATCAGTGGTGATCTTCCCTTTGATAATTTTAGTCTTTACCCCGTAAAAATGTTCCATCTGTACTTTTAAAGATTTAGCAGATCCTTTAACAAAAAAATCAGGACTGGCAGATACCACGTATATCAAAATACCTTCATGCTGGAGGTAGCGGATTATATCCATGGAAGATGCAAAATAATACCCACTTAACTCGTTACTCATATGATTTTCTGAAAGTTGCAGCATGTCATGAATATCAGTACCGGCAAAAATTCGTGGAATAAACTTTATGGATTGCAGGTGTCCCTCCTGCGTATCGATGCGCATATATTCTTTCCAGAATGATTCAAACTGACCCGGCCTGTATTCCCTGGAGTGTCCCCGATCGATGGCTATTTCAATGAGCCCCTTGTACACAACCCTGTCATCGACACGGTACCCTTCTGAACAGTCTCCTTTTAGAACAGTTCCGTCAAAATCCCAGAAAGAAACAAAGTAGAGGGAATCGCGTGATTCTTTTGGTATCTTAGCTTCGATTTTATCCCGTGTCAGCAAAATGGAATCGATTATGTTTTTTGTGTGGGGTTCCTTTGATGTTATTGATGGGCCGCACTGGCATAAAAATAACATTATAATACCGCATACAAGAAAACCGAAGATGATTCTTTTTTGCATGGTGAATTTCATATTTAACTCCTGTACATTTCAGTATGTATTCAGAATATATTGTATAATGACATCACTATAGAACCAATTTGAATTTCATGTAAACAATATTATGTATAAAAGATCATGAAATATCAATGATATATTCTATAGCGGTTTACTAACCGGGCATATTATAAAATAAAACGAAGTACTAAAGAAGATTCCATGCTTTTTCAAGTCTTGACACAAGTTCATCAAAATACTTGAGGGCTTTAAATACAGGTTCAGGCTGACGCATATCAACGCCGGCTGCCTGCAATTCTTCAAGGGGCCACTTGCTGCCACCCATTTTCAGAAAATCAAGATACCTCAGGCGTTCCTCATCTCCCCCGCTGAGAACCATTTCTGAAAGGGCAATAGCAGCTGAAATGCCTGTAGCATATTTATAGACATAGTAGGCTGAATAAAAATGAGGGATGCGCAGGCATTCAAGGGGTAGAACCTCATCAATTATTATGGCATCACCAAAATACTGCTTCAGCAGGTCATCATATATATTTGTTAAGTTGTCCAGTGTGAGGGGTGTGTTCTTTTCCGCGTAATTATGACTGATCTTCTCAAACTCGGCGAACATGGTTTGCCGGTAAAGGGTTCCGCGAATATTGTCAATCTCACGGTTGAGTATATATGCCTGCATGCGGGGATTGTCACTGTATTGTTCCAACAGGTAGCGGCTTAACAGTGTCTCGTTGAATGTGGATGCAACCTCGGCTACGAATATGGTATAATCGTGATATACGTATGGCTGGTTCTCTACCGAGTACAGTGAATGCATTGAATGTCCCGCTTCGTGAATAAGTGTATACAGGCTGTTTATATTGTCATCATGATAATTCATGAGTATGTAGGGGGGGGAATCAAAACAGCCCGATGAATAGGCCCCGCTGCGTTTCCCACGGTTTTCATAACGGTCTACCCAGCCTCCCATAAGTCCTTCTTCAAGACGGGTAACGTACTCTTCTCCCAGCGGGGCCAGTGCGCTGCAGCATGTGGCAACTGCTTCTTCGTATGTCATATGAAAGGGCACATCACTGATTATGGGTACATAGGTGTCATAAAAATGAAGAGTGTCAAGGCCCAGTGCCTTTTTTCTGAAGTCGAAATATTTAAAAAGGGGCTGCAGGTTTTCTTTTACAGTAGATAGAAGGTTGTCATAAACTTCTACTGGCATGTTATCAGAGAACAGGGCTGCGCTGCGGCAGTCTTCGAATTTCCGTATACGTGAATAAATGAAATCCTTCTTAATGGAATAGGCGAGGGAGGAGGAGATACTGTGCCTGTGTGCCTGGTATGCCCTGTAGTACTGGAAAAAAGCATTTTTTCTCACATTCCTGTCCGATGACATTAAGAAGTTGATAAAATTACCATGGCTCAATTCGATCTCTTCACCTTTCTCGTTCTGGAGTGATCCAAACTGCATGTCTGCATTATCAAGCTGGCTGAAGAATTCAGAAGGCGCCTGCGCCATTTCAGAAACAGTTGCAAGAAGTTCTTCCTTTTCAGGATCCAGTGTATGGGGTCTCATGCGAAGTATTCTGTCTAGATAAATGCTGTACTGTTGCAACGACGGGTCTTCCATGAACTGGTTCATCGTGTGTGAGGGTATTGATTGTATTTCGGGCGTCATGAAGCTTGAAAGTTCGCCGGCCCGGTGTGCAAGGGTTACCACCCGCTGGTACATTCCCTGTTGTTGCTGATTTGTTTTATCCTCGTCACTTTTCAGGTGGGCGTAAGTGTAGAGTCGTTCAATATCACGTGAGATCTGCAGGTCAAATTCGATAGCCTGCGTAAATACGGAAACAGAGTCGCCAAGTTTTCCAACGAATGACTGGTAGTGGGACAATTGGTTTTCAACGGTATGGAATAATTCTTCCCATTCTTTTTCACTGCTAAAAAGGGGGGACAGGTCCCAGGTGCTGGAACTATCAATTTCTTCCCGTGTGGGGATTTTCTTTGCGTTTTCACTCATGTTATGATCCTCTGGTTGGGTAGTGTATAATGTTTTTTAGATATTTACTGGAATCACCATATAATTGAACAGTAAGCGATGCAATGAATTTTTTTATTGATATATAAAGGAGTCGGGGATGGCAAAAAAAACAATAGCTATCATTGCCCATGATGGCAAAAAAGCTGATATGGTGAGCTTCGTACGGGATCACATCGACATCATAGAACAGTACAACATAGTTGCAACGGGTACTACCGGGGGCCATATAGAAAATGCAGGGCTGCATGTGCAGAAAAAACTTTCAGGGCCAATGGGGGGTGACGCGCAGATAGCTGCAGATATTGTTGAGGGGAGCATCGATGCGTTGATATTTCTACGTGACCCCCTGGGGAAGCATCCGCACGATCCTGATATCAATATGCTCATGCGTATTTGCGATGTGCACAATATCCCTATCGCGACCAACATGGCAACGGCCGAACTGATCATAAAAAGTCTTATACGGGATGACCTTGGAATAGGCTGATAAACAAGAACTGGATTTATAAATGAAAAAAAAGAAGCTTAAGCAGATACTGGATATTACTGACACATACCAGGACAGCAGGATAGATCCCCCGTGTCCTCATTTCGGTCAATGCGGGGGGTGCCTGTTTCAGGATTTTCCCTACGACATACAATTAATGATAAAAAGGGATTACCTGAATAAAAAAACAGGGGATCTCTGGAACTTCCAGGATGTGGAAGGGGGTGAACCCTTTGGCTACAGGAACAGGATGGACTTCGTAACCGCCTTTGGGAAGATGGGTATGCGGCAGCGGGGAAATTATCGCAGAGTGGTAGACCTGTCAACCTGTCTCCTGGTACAGGAAAAAACAAGGAAGGCGTTTGAATCCCTTCGTCCCCTGGCCCTGCAGAATGAGGGTTATGATTACCTGCAGCACAGCGGTTACCTTCGCTACCTGGTGTTTCGCCAGGGTTATTATACCGGTGAACTTATGATAAATCCCGTGGTGGCCGTTAACGAGAATAAGATCGGATCACTGGTTGACCGTATTGAAGAAAATGCCGATTCTGTTTCAATACTTCTCAGTGACGGGCTTGCTGATCTCAGTTTCGGTCCCGTGATGGAAGAGGTTAAACGGGGCTATATTCATGAGACCCTTGATGATATCCGTTTCAGGATCGGACCTAATTCATTTTTTCAGTCCAACTCATCGGTGGCACTTCGTATGTATCAAAGAATCAGGGATAATGTAAAAGGCAGAACACTTGACCTGTATTCGGGGGTGGGCAGCATCAGCCTGTTTATCGCTTCGGCAGTGGAGAATGTAACCGGTATCGAGGTGGTAGAAGACGCGGTAGAGGACGCGAAGATAAACATGAAAGAGAATAATATTGATAATGTAGAGTTCGTATGCGCCGACGTGGTTGATTATCTTGCGGAGCATGGGGAGGAATTCGATACAGTGGTAATGGATCCACCCCGGGCGGGTCTGCATCCGAAGGTGGTGAAACGCATTATGCAGGCAGCCCCGGAGCGTATCGTGTATATGTCGTGTAATCCAATTACCTTCGCGGAGGATGCCCGTCATTTCGTTGAGCACTATACCCTTGACCAGGCAGAAGCATATGATATGTTCCCGCAGACTCCTCATGTAGAACTCATCGGGGTGTTTAACCGCAAATGAACACGCCACACCAGCAGGAGAAATCACTCCAACGCAGGGTGCGTCGCCATATAAAGGCTGCCCGGCATACCTTTTTCGCCATTGTACAGCCCGGATTTGAAGAAACGGCCCTTGCTGAGTTACAGAACCTGGGGGTTGATGACATAGTGCATACACACCAGGGAGGAATAACCTTCAGGGGAAAGGTGGAGGACTGTTACCGGGTCAACCTTTCCTCCAGGGTGATCACCAGGGTTCTTATGCGAATTGACCGGTTCAAGGCCTTTCATTTTAACCAGGTGTATAAAAGAATGAGAAACATACCCTGGGAGCTGTACCTTCCTGCTGATGCAGTTCCCGCCTTTAAGGTCAGCAGCTCCGCGTCAAAACTCTTTCACACCGGTCGGGTGAAAGAAGAGGCGGCGAAGGCGGTTGGCGAAAGGCTCTCTGAAGTGTACGGATCTGCCCCCAGGATCGATCCTGCACACCCTCATGCTCAGTCTGTATATATACGGCTGGAAAAAAATACCTGCACAATAAGCCTCGACTCTACAGGTGATCCCCTGTATAAAAGAGGATACAAAAAATATATTACAGGAGCCCCGTTGCGGGAGACTACCGCTGCCGCACTTCTCATGGAGGGGGGGCTTGCTGAGGCGGAGGTGCTGGTTGATCCCATGTGCGGCTCGGGAACTTTCAGTATGGAGGGGGCCATGATGCTTTGCGGAAGGCTTCCAGGTGAAAAGCGGGAATTTCCATTCTTCCTCTGGCCTGTATTCAGCAGGGCAGCCTACAACTATCTTTCTCGTGATATGGAGAAATGTTCTGAACAAATTTCCACGAAGATCATATGTTCAGACATAGACCAGGGTGCGATTGATATTGCCAGTAAAAATATTCTATCGGCCGGGATTGACGGAATGATATCGATTAGCAGAAGAGATTTTCTGAGTGAACCATTTCGTGACTTGCCCCGCAACAGGGTTTTGTGTGTGCTGAATCCTCCTTACGGGAAAAGGCTTCTTGAGAATAGCGTCGTAGAAAAAATGTATGAAAAGATTGGAGTCGCGTTCAGAGAATGGTATCCTGACTGGGGATATGTGCTACTATTTCCCGATGAAAAATACCTGAAGGCTGCAGGGCTGGATTTCCAAAAGAAGATATCTTTTTCACACGGGGGGTTAGAGGTTACCGCAGTTGTCAGGTCTGTACGGCCCCGTCCTGCATGAAATTTTGATACCTGGCAGTGTTGATTACGGATATCATCAGCAGCACAAGGAGCACCCCGAACAATATTTTGTAATTAAAATGATCAAGCATAAAGCCTGAGAAAAATCCACCCAGGCTTCCCCCTATAAACTGTGATGAATTGAATACGCCCATAACACTTCCCCTGCTGGAATCACTTGGATAACGGGAAACCGCGGCAGGAAGAACCGGTGAAAGTATGCAATGGCCGGCGTAAAAAAGGATAAACGATATAATCAACACGTAAATGCCGCTTCCCGCAAGAACGAGGGTAATTGAGGCAAGCTGATAGATGAGAGCGGTTAATGCAATCCTTACTGTACCGGCAACGTCTGCCTTTCTTCCGTAGTAGAACATGAAACCGGTGCCGATAAATGCAACTGGAAGAAATACCTTCCAGAGTCCGCCAACCCCCAGGTCTTCCCTGATAAGCAGGGGCATGCTGAAAAAGATTCCGTTCAACGTGAAGAAAGCGATAAACCCGGTAAGGCTGAGCCTTCTCAGGTCACGGTTCTTAATAATGGTGGCGAAGTTGTGTATGGATATCTCGGGTTCATCTTCATCAACCAGGCGATTGTCCATGCTGGTGAATATATACACAATGGAAATGAATATGAAGCCGCCACATATGTAAAATAGTGCTGGAATGCTTATAAGTTCGGCGATGAGGGAGCTGAGGGTAAAGCCGACAATTACCGAAAGGCCGATTGACATGCCAACGTAGGAAAGGGCAGTGTTGCGTCTGCCGGGGTTGATCCCATCGGTCAGCCATGCCATGGTGACCCCCGATACGGCACCCGCACCGGCGAATATTCTTGCACCGATGAGATAGTAAATGCTGGTAGCCATGCCTGACAGAACGGTGCCTGCCAGGTAAATCCACAGGCCAAGTATGGTTGTTTGCTTGCGTCCCCACCTGTCGCTTAGCCGGCCCATGGGCACCTGCATGATTGTCTGGGCTATACCGAATATCCCTACTGCCACCCCGGCAAGTGTTTTTGATGAGCCGGGTATTGACGTGGCAAAGATGGAAAACATCGGGATGATGAGGGAAACACCCAGCATCCTGGTTGCCAGCACCAGGCTGATGCCGCCGATCAGTTTTTTCTCGTCAGGGTCAAATGAAATAATATTTTTCACTAGAAGACATCATTCTTTAATTAGAAGTTAGTTACCCATAAATATGGTGTGATAACTATACGGTGCGGCAGATGGGGTACAGTCAATTATATTTTTGAATGTACCAGCCTTGATCGTATTGCGTTAATACCATGTACCGTGCTTGCCATGTAATCGCTGCAGCTGATACGCTTGTCGGCATAAGATACGAGGATGGATTCAGTATAGCGGGGAGGAACAGGGGTAAGCGGCCACATATGCCGCATGATGCTGTCTTTTTCAATATGGTTGAGGTGAAAATACTTCGTGGCATTTTCAAGGGCGATACGTGGATGTCTGAAACCATGCAGCCGGGGTCCCTGGTATCGCCAGTCATATAGAAAAAGATCGTGCAGCAATGCCCCCCTTGTAGCTGATATGACGTCAAGATTCATTCGCCTGGCCAGGGAATAGGTGAGTACGGCTACATCCATGGTGTGGCTGAGGCATGTCTTTACTCCATGATGGCGATAATTGTCCATCTGTTGAAAAACGTCATGTGTTATTATCTCCCTGAGGGGTTGATGACTCATCATCTCTTTGATTATAGTTTTACTCATTATTGAACCTTTCGTATAATTTTCTGGCTATTGCGTGTAGTTGGATATCTGACAGGTAATTTGTTACTTCTTCCGGTATACCTGGAAATCGGCTTTGTACCGATGACAGCACTCTTTGAAAAACAGGAAATTCAGGATTAAACTCCCGTGATATATACATTGCTGTCTGACGGAACATCTTTTGCGGGAGTCCAGTGAGCATGGATAAATCAATACATAATATGGATACCAGCAGGGTGTTCACAAGTATTGCATGGACATAACTGATTTGCTGTACCAGGTGAATGGAAAGTGGATAAAATGTTTTTTCAAAGACAAGGGCAAGAATTACCCAGTATATTGAAAATGGCAGACAGACATGGCCGCGGATATTCAACGCGTCATCTGTGTAATCCCAGTATCGTCGTTTGAAAACCAGGAGAAGTATCTCTCCTGTGATGTATTCCATGACAGATATTGCCATAAAATATATTCCCGCACGATAGAATATGTCCAGGTGAGCAGTCTGGGAATAGAGTATTATCAGCATGAGAGCGCCGAAACCGTAAATAGGAACATATGGCCCGAATAACACCCCCGGGTTTACAAGGTTCCTGTTCGCAAGTGCCCGGTAGGCAAACTCAAGTATCCATCCCAGAAAAGAAAATAGAATAAACAATAAAATTGCATGATGCAATTGTATATGCATAAAAAACTCCACCTGGCAGGGCTATATACCCTTTGTTTTATCCTGAAATATTAGATTAACGAGGTATTCAATGTCATTCTCAATACGATCCAGTGATATTGCGTCAAAACCATTCTTTATGGATTGTTCTATTCCTTTAATGGCAAACAGAACCGTGTTGATTACCTGTCTGTCGTCACCTGGAATAGTATTTTTCTTCCGCACTTCACTGATTATCGTACTTAGATACTGGTCTTCCTTTTTATCAAGATCCTGCTCAAGTAGACGTGAGCTGTCCTCGTCCAGTTGCAATGTGTTGTCAGCGATAAATGGATTATGAAGAAACAGTTTCAGTCTTTCCATGATGACAATTTTCATTCGCTCAATGGGGTCTGAAATGGTATCAAATGATCCCTGAACAGTCTTTTCAAAATCATGAATTTTTGACTGTATCAGTTCCCGCAGTATTCCATCCTTGTTGCCGAAATAGTTATATATTGTGCCTTTGGCAACACGTGCGGTTTTTGCAATTTCATCCACACCGGTTTTTCGTATACCAAACCTGTTGAATAATGACTCCGCTGCAGTAAGTATGTGTGCATGTTTGATATTCATAATTAATTTTGTACTTTTATACTAAATTAGTACAAATGTACTAATTTAGTATAAATTTGTCAAGTCGCTGGTAAGTATATTTTTAAAAAATATGATTTTTTGAGAATTATGTTACAAAAGAAACATTGAAGAGTGGTCTTTTGTTAATTGTTATTATTCAGAAAATAGATGCCAGGTCTTAATCATCGGGATATGCCCAATATTATGCAATAGATTGTACTCTTTTGAAGTTGAATGACATGTAGTAAACGGATATCATAAGATTCTAAATGACTATTCATCGGGAACCGTACAGGTATTAGAATTTTATGAATACATAATCAGTGTAATTGTTCATTGACAGAGGCTAAATTTGTATATATTGTCGTATCCAGTATAACTTCAAAACAATAGTTTATTGAAGTGTGATTGTATTAATACCAGTTCTATTGAAGCAGCTAGCGGGGATTATCACTAAAAAATGCTTGTATTTTTTTGCTCTACTATTCAAATGGTCACGAGTGTCGTTATATAACTAATAAAGATTTTTAAATACATTTTAACAAGTTAAATATAGTTAAATACAATTATGGCAAAAATATCAAGAGTTTTAATAAGTGTTTCAGACAAGACCGGCGTGGTTGATTTCGCTAAAGCACTGAGTGAGTATGGGGTGACCTTTCTTTCAACCGGGGGAACCGCGAAGATATTGCGTGAAGCCGGGCTGGACGTAACTGATGTGTCGGATTATACCGGGTTTCCTGAGATGATGGATGGTCGGGTAAAAACACTTCATCCCAAGGTGCATGGAGCGCTGCTGGGCCTGCGGGAGAATGCAGAACATGTGGCAAAGATGAAGGAACACGCTATAGAGCCTATTGACATGGTTGTAGTGAATCTTTATCCTTTCAAGCAGGCTATTGCCAAACCCGGTTGTACATTGCAGGAAGCTATTGAGAATATTGATATCGGCGGACCCTCAATGCTTCGGTCTGCTGCGAAAAACTTCAGTCATGTATCCGTTGTCATCGATCCCGATGATTATAAACATATACTTGAAGACATGAACAACAGTAATGGTGAAGTCTCCTATAAAACAAATTTCAAACTGGCAGTTAAGGTATATAAAACTACATCTGAATATGACGCAATGATTGCGGCATACCTGGATGAACAGATTTCAAAGTTCTGAGCGCGACAACAATGGGGATATTCAGTGTGGTGTGAGTCGGACACATGATCCCCATGATAATTATATCAATACAAAAATCGGAGGTAATAGATGGCAGAAGTTACACTTAAGGAAATTTATCCAGTTCCAGAAGATTTTCGCAAAAAAGCGTACATCAAGAGTCGTGAAGAGTATGAGAAGATTTGGAAAGAATCAATTAGCGATCCTGAAGGATTCTGGGGAAAAATTGCAGAAGAGTACATAACCTGGTTCAAGAAATGGGACAAGGTTATGGACGTAAACTATGGCGAATCACCGGACAAGCTCTGGGTAAAATGGTTCGTTAATGGTAAGGTTAACGTTTCCTACAACTGTCTTGACCGTCATCTTGACACAAGAGGCGACCAGACAGCTATTCTTTTTGAAGGAAATGAGCCTTCTGATGACAAGAAGTACACCTACAAGCAGCTTCATGAAGAAGTTTGTAAGTTTGCCAACATCTTGAAAAAGAACGGTGTTAAGAAGGGAGACAGGGTAACATTTTATCTTCCAATGATTCCCGAACTTGCAATCGGTATTCTGGCATGTACAAGAATCGGTGCTGTTCACTCAGTTGTATTTGGTGGTTTTTCCGCTGAAGCACTCAGGGACCGTGTTCTTGACTGTGACAGCCAGGTAGTTATTTCCTGTGATGGTACTTTCCGTGGCGCAAAAGCTGTTCCACAGAAATCCAACGCAGACAAGGCTATCGCGGAATGTCCTAACGTTACCCTTCACCTGGTAGTAAAAAGAGTGGGTGACAAGATCCAGGTTGACTGGAATGACAAGATTGACAAGTGGTACGAAGAAGAACTCAAGACTGTTGACGCTGACTGTCCTGCAGAAGAAATGGATGCTGAAGATCCACTCTTTGTTCTGTACACATCAGGATCAACAGGCAAACCGAAAGGTGTATTACACACAACAGGTGGATATCTTACCTATGTTGCCTATACTCACAAGATGGTCTTCGACTATCATGATGGTGACGTGTACTGGTGTACAGCTGATATCGGCTGGGTAACAGGTCATTCGTATATCGTATACGGACCTCTTGCCAATGGTGCAACAACCATTATGTACGAAGGTGTTCCCAGTTATCCCGATTTCGGTCGATTCTGGGCAATAGTTGAAAAATACAAAGTAGATATTTTCTATACAGCTCCTACAGCTATTCGTGCGATCGCGAAAGAAGGGGACAAGTGGGTGGACAATCATGACATTTCTTCACTCAAACTCCTTGGTTCAGTTGGCGAGCCCCTGAACCCCGAAGCATGGAACTGGTACTACCAGAAAATTGGCAGGGGTGAGTGTCCAATCGT
>CAZVRB010000030.1:0-33623 GCA_964629365.1 uncultured Leptospiraceae bacterium | reverse complement strand
GAAGCTGCTGGTCGCCGATGTAGTAGACGCCGCGAGTCTCGTAGATGTCAAGGTTGGGTTCACCGTCACCATTTTTGTCATCAGCGGGATCAGACCAGTTGCCGTCAAAATCATTGTCTTCATGAAGGCTGGAACCGAACTTGAGAAAAACCAGCGTTTTACCTGGAAAATCTGGATGGCCGACGTGGGCTGACGGGTCGGTAGAGGGGGCACCACCTTCAAGTTTATACACGGCAAATATCCGGGACTTTGTTGGCACTGAACGTCTCATGGTGATGAGTCCAGTAGTATAGTTTATGATATAATCACTACCAGCCTGTAATTTGGTATAGGTTCCCATGTCGTTACTGTTTATTGTCAATCGCAGTTCATTTATGTTGTTGTACGGATCAGCATCATCCATGTAAAGGTCGAATCCTTCACTATCGATGTTTACACTATAGGGTTCATATGTGGAGATGTTGAGAGGTGCTGAAGTAAAAGTAATGAAAGATGTATACATACTTCCTTGAATTACAGGAGGAGATGACAGGCCGTCATATCGCTTAAACGCTTCAAGCTGGTAATAGGTGTCGGTAACGTACTGGTATTCCCTGAGATTAACAGTACTTGCCGAAGAATAGCCCCTGAATTTTTCAACCATGGTTTCACCACGGCTGACGCTGCCGAAGGCCTTCAGCTGGAAATCATCTTTACGCAGGGTCATGTCGATGCCCAGGCCCTTTGAAGAGGTGTCATCGTACACGGCGTATTTTGATTTGTTCATCTTTATGTCGATCTCGCCGGCGTTGATCTCCCTGATTACCTCGTCATCTTCCACGGCACGGTATTGCATGAGGTAATGGTTGTCCCTGGTGCGGCTGTCGTGATCAATGTAGAGGGTGAGACGTTTACCCACGTGGCCCTCAACGTGCAGCTGCATCTCGTTGACCGGGTTGAAGCCGGGCTGTACAACCTGTGAAACGGGCTTGTCCTCGTCGAAGCGTTTGTATTTATCATCGGTAAACATGGTTTTCCCGTAGGTGAAATCCATGTCCATGGAGCCATAAGAGATTATGTTCACATCCTGCTGATCATCAACCTCCAGGAGCTGGTTCACATCATCGGAAAAATTGTATCTGGGTTTTACAATATAGGTGTTCCAGTCACCTTTTTGGTATTCAAGCATTGTGCCGGCATTTTGCCAGTGAAAATCCTGTAAAGGATCACCACTATACCCGGGACCGGCGTGTTGCCCTTCCTGGCGGGGTGGGGCTGTGGCATGGGCATCAATAAATTCCCGAAGAAGGGTGGTATACGGTTTACGTGAAGCGGTATCCTGGGAAAGAAGGAGTGCCCCGAATGAGAGTGTCCCCGTGCATATTATTGTTATACCTATTCGGGACAGTAAATTTGACATACCTGTTTATTGCCGTGTAGGTCCATTTTTTTTATATATAAGTGGTGCTGAATGGAAAATTTACGCAATGGCGCGTTACATTACCACATGCGGCTCATGTACGGGTACGGATTGATGGCCACGTTGCCCAGCCGGATCTCGTAATGGCAGTGATTACCTGTTGCCGAACCGGTTTGTCCCACGTATCCGATTACCTGTCCCTTGCGAACGTAGTCTCCCTGGCGAGCCGTAATACGTGAACAATGGCCGTATATAGATTCGAAACCGTACTTGTGTTTAACCCGCACCATGTACCCATAGCCTCCTCCCCAGCCGGATGTCATAACCTTTCCCGGAGCGGTGGCCCGAATTTCGGTGCCGTGGGGGGCGGCGATATCAATTCCCGTGTGAAAATCACGACCAAAACCGAAGGGAGACCGCCGCCAGCCGAAAAGGGAGGTAATGTGTCCACGGTTTGGTACGATGGAGGGGGTATCATTTATAACTTTATTTCGCACATCTATGAAGTTTTTAACTGTTTTTATTGTATTGGTTGTGCAGATCAAATCTTTCTGCATTTTCCGAAGGGTAAATACCTCGGAGGGAAGGATATTTGCAAGCTTCTTGAGGTCTTCATCTGAAAGCTCTTCTCTTGCTACCTGCATCCATATGTCATCATATTCATCGTTACCCGTTGCCAGCTCATACAATTCTTCAATTTCGGGTTTCATGTCGTCGATTTCAGAGTTGATCTGATCGGTGAGTTTTTCGAAACGTATAAGCTGTGACCGTATGTCCTTGTAATTTGTGAGAAGACGTTCTTCTTCTCGCTTGATGGATGTGTTTTTGATAACCGCATAGGTGGAGGTGGCAATTATCACCATGAAAAGCAATACGAAAAACGAAACGGTAAACTTGGAAATCTGGAAGTTGAATATTTTTCGCTCGTTATGGGGTATGAACATAACGGTCATCTTCTCATGACCTTTTTCAATGAAACGGTCCCACCATTTTCCGGTACGTTTTTTAAGGAGTCCCCATTTTTCCATGGTTTTTCCTTTTATCCTGCTGTTGAAAAGTTTCAGAGTGATTCGCATGATCTTTCGTATATCCCGGTTTTAATAGTAATATTATCACATTTTATTGGTGTATATACCACATGTTATGATAAAGTAGTTTACACGTAGTACACATTCTACCTATTATATCGAAATTACCCATTATTTATGCAACACTTTTTTCATAACATGAGAATAACATGGATGATCTTTTTTCCGTCCTGACAGGGCGGGTTGAGCAGGCGTTTAACGAGCACACATCAGCGGGCGCCATATTACACCGGGCTGTGTATGAACCCCTGGACGGGCTTTTGATGTCAACCGGCAAGGAAATACGCTGCAGCAAGGGCTGCGACGCATGCTGTCATCGGATGGTTATCTGTACCCGCGTGGAAGCCCTGGCTGTTATGGAGTACCTGCAGGGTATTAATAAATGGGATGATCAGTTGCGGGAGGCTGTGCATCTTCACGCCTCAACCCTTCAGGATTACCTTGAACCCGGTGAGAATAAACCTGATACATGGATCGAAAGCTGGGTAGCATGCCCTTTCCTTAAAGAAGGGGAATGCCTTGTATATCCCATGCGCCCGGTATCATGCAGGTCTTACCATTCACTTGATGAGCCGGATCTTTGCAAGGTACCCATTCGTAACGTTGCACAGGTGAAAGAGATCAACCAGGCGGAAGAGCTGTTCAGCATGATGGCCACGATGGTAGGCGAGCGGATTGACACGGTATTCTCGGCGAAAGGTCTTTTCACCCTGATACTTGATGAGCTTTCAGCTGATGTAACCGCTACAGGAGAAGTTGTATAGCTTCAGCTATCCCCCTTACGGCCACAATCTCGCCGGAAAATTCTGTTTTTTCTGCTTCAGCGGCGTCAGCTGATGAAAGAAGCAGACGGGTAAAACCCGACCTGGAAAATTCCTGTATACGCCGTGATGATTGCGTTACCGGACGAACTTCACCGGAAAGAGATATTTCTCCCAGGAATCCCGTACGATGATCAACGTGAGTATTCTTAAGGCTTGAGGCCACGGCACAGGCTACGGCAAGGTCTGAAGCGGTGTCATGTACCCTGAACCCCCCTGCCACGTTTACAAATACATCAAAAGAAGATAGTCCAAGCCCGGCATGTTTTTCAAGTACTGCAAGAAGAAGCACCAGCCTGTTCAGATCAAAACCGTCTGCCATGCGCCTGGGGTTTGTAAAACCAGTAGCGGTTACCAGTGACTGCACCTCGAAAAGCACGGTACGGCTGCCCTCTACCGCCGCGGATATGGCATTACCGGGGGCTGCTGAAGATGATGGATTCATGAAAAGGCGGCTCTTGTCGCTGATCTCTATCAATCCCTGCCGGGTCATTTCAAAAAGGGCAATCTCGTTTACCGAACCATACCTGTTTTTGAAGGCCCGCAGCATGCGGTATTCGCGGGTAAAGTCACCCTCAAAGTAAAGAACGGTATCAACCAGGTGCTCAAGAAGCTTGGGGCCGGCGATGCTGCCTTCCTTGGTGATATGTCCCACAAGAAGAAATGGAATGGCGCTTTGACGTGCCACCTCTGCCAGCCGGGAGGTTGCATTCCGGATCTGGCTTACTGAACCTGCCGGCGAGGCAAGCTCCCTTGACACGAGGGTCTGCACAGAGTCAATGATGACAAAACCGGGCTTTTCAGAATCAATAAGATGTACTATGTCCTCAAGGATGGTTGCAGAGGTGGCGGTTATTCTTTCGCAGTCGATGCCAATACGGTCGGCCCGCTGACGTATCTGCTGCGGTGATTCCTCACCTGAACAGTACAGGGTTGAAAATGATTGTGCCAGCTGCAGGGCAAGGGTTGATTTCCCTATTCCCGGTTCACCACCGATAAGCAGTACCGATCCCGGCACGATGCCGCCGCCGCATAACAGGTTAAACTCCTGGATACGGGTGTGTACCCGCTGATGCTCATCAGGCTGTATCTGGGAGAGAAGACGGGAATGAGGTGATGCCCCCGCTGGGGCCATGGAAGTGGCTTTTACCATGATATCTTCTTCGATGGTATTCCATTCACCGCATGCAGCACAACGGCCCATCCATCCCGAATGTTCCGCGCCACATGAGGTACATATGAAGACACTTTTAGTTTTTTTTGCCATGGATATCTGCTATTTTTTTGGTCTGAACAGTAAAAGGGACGGGTCTTTTTCCAGCCTGTTGAAAAGGTCTTTGGCGGAAACTGACGCGTCCCGCAGGTTGTTGTATATTTCCTCATCGTAGATCAGTTTTCCCATGGTGCCCCGCCCCTTCTCAAGACGGAACACAATGGTATTCAGGTTACTGGTAATCTCAGAGAGATTTTTCAATGTGATGGCGATGTCTTCCTTGTTTCGTTCGGAAAGCTGTGCCATGTTCTTTGTGAGAAGGTTCAACTGATGCATCAGCATCTGGGACTCTACTGAAAGTGTTGCCAGGGTTGACCTGGTAAGGGTGACAGACTTGCGTATATCGTATTTATTCTCGTCCACAACCTTGTTGAGATTATCAACGAAGCGGTTGGAATTCTTGAAAATATCGGCAAGAATTTCACCGCCGCTCTTGTCCTGCATGAAGCTTTGAAACGTCTGCATCATCTGGTCGAAACTGGCAGGATCGATCCCGTACTTGATGTCACCATCTTTCAAGAATTCTTTCTCGTCTTTTATTGCCGGTACGATAACGTTCACATATTTTTCACCGATCATTCCGGAGGTGAAAATGGAGAAGGTGGTAGACTTCACAAGCTTGTACCGGTTGTCAATCCATACCACAACCTCGGTTCGTGAACCGGACTGGCGTATCTCGGATACCTGCCCGATCTTAATACCACCGGCGATCTTCACCGGTGCGCCGGCACTCAGGTCGTTGAGAAAGCTGAAGTACACCCGTACATGGTAACCTGATTGGGATATGTTGAATTTCGCCAGAACCCCAACCAGAACGATGAAAAGGGTGAAACTGACGGTAACCATAAGACCCACACGGGCCTCGTTACTGATACGCATACGTGTCTCCAGTCTTTTAGTGTACACACATTTTACACGATTATGCAGATTCTAATACTGAATGCAACCATTAAAATTGAATTTTTATTCTTTGGTTTTAATTTCAATAGAACCACAGGGCCGCAGAGGTACAGAGGAAATATGTAAAAAATATAATCCTTTCTCTGTACCTCTGTGACCCTGTGGTTCTATTTATTTTGCAATTATTATAATATTTAGTATATTATGTAATACTTAGATGTAAAGGGGCTAATGTAGATGAAAGAGATAGAACTGAAGATAGATGGGATGAGTTGTGCCATGTGTGCGCAGTCGGTTGAGAAATCACTTGGCAGTCTTGATGGTATTGAATCTGCCACTGTAAACCTGGGAAATGATACTGCACTGGTGTCATATAATCCAGAAAAAGTTGAAATTGATAAAATGAGCGGTGTGGTGAAGGATGCGGGATATTCACTGCAATACCAGGAGCTTGCCATTGAAATAGGCGACATGACCTGCGTGATGTGTTCAAAGGCGGTTACCAATGCCCTGCAGCAGGTAGAAGGAGTTATCAGTGCCCGTGTTGATCACGCGAGTGGCAAAGCGGTTGTGGAGGTTACCCCAGGAAAGGTTGGAGAGCATGTTCTCCGTGAGGCGGTAGAATCTGCAGGATATACATTTCTCGGTCTGGAGGGCGAAACCGAAGGAAAAAACGAAGGAGAGGTACAGGCCGAATTATCACGTAAGAAATGGCAGATTGTTGTGGGCCTCGTAACCGGGGTGATACTCTTTGGACTTATGCATCTGTCGCTAACCCTGCCCGTGCCGGTGGATATAGTAATGCTTATACTTTCATTTCCGGTATTCGTATATATAAGTGGTCATATTTTCAGTGGAGCCTACAGGTCCCTGAGAAACAGGGTGCTTAATATGGATGTCATGTACGCCATGGGCACCGGGGTTGCCTACGGGGCAAGCGTGCTGGCTACCGGGGGGATACTGCCGGACAATTTCATATTTTACGAAACCGCCGTGTTTCTTGCCTCCTTTCTCAATCTTGGCAAGTACCTTGAAACCCGTGCAAAGAGGAAGACATCAGATACCATTACCAAGCTTCTGGAACTGAATCCCGATACAGCCCTGGTATACCGCAATGGTGAGGAAATAACCATCCCGGTTGGTGAAGTGCTTCATGGTGATACGGTTATCGTGAAGCCGGGGGGGAGGGTGCCGGTAGACGGTACCATCATCGAGGGGGGCAGCTACGTTGACGAATCGATGATCACCGGGGAGCCTGTGCCGGTGTTCAGGACTGCCGGTGAGTACGTGATCGGCGGCACAATGAACAAGAACAGTGTGCTCAGGATAAATGCTGAAAAGATTGGCAGTGAATCGGTTCTGGCCAGGATTGTCCGCATGGTAGAACGGGCCCAGGGTACCCGGCCCTCCGCCCAGCGGGTGGCCGACCGGGTGGTGAGCTGGTTCATTCCCGTCATCCTTACTATTGCCATCGGGGCATCCCTTACATGGTATTTTATTGCCGGAAGCACCGCCCTTTTCGCGGTGTCGGTTCTCATCGCTGTACTGGTGGTGGCCTGTCCCTGCGCCCTTGGACTTGCAACACCCACAGCCGTTACCGTTGGCATCGGCAGGGGTGCCGAGCTTGGCATACTCATCAAGGACGGAGAGGTGCTGGAACGCTCCGGCAAGCTGACTGCCGTGATCTTTGACAAGACAGGAACCCTCACCACCGGGGTTCCCCAGGTTACCGATATCATTGGTTTTGGTGCCGGCAGGGATGATGTGCTGGCAACCTGTGCCTCGCTGGAGACCCACGCTACCCATCCACTGGCAGATGCCATTGTTGGCAGGGCCGGCGAATTGAAGGTTCCCGTGTCCAGCGTGAAATCCTTTGATACCCACGAAGGGAAGGGGGTCACTGGCATGGTAAATGGCAAACCGGCAGTGGCAGGCACCCTGGGACTGTTCAAAGAACAGGGATACCAGGCAGATGATGAGGCACTTCGCAGTATACATGAGCTGGAAGAACAGGGAAAAACTGTGGTGCTTGTAGGAGCAGAAGGAACACTAACCGGTGCTATAGCTCTCACGGACGTTTTAAAGGATGAAGTGCCGTCGGTTATTTCCCGTTTGCGCAGGGATAATATAAAGGTTGTGATGATTACCGGTGATAACAGCAGAACTGCCGGTAGAATCGCCCATGAAGCAGGAATAGACCAGGTGATGGCTGAAGTGCTGCCTGAGCACAAGGCGGAGGCGGTGAAAAAACTGCAGGATGCGGGTGAGGTTGTGGCATTCGTGGGAGACGGCATAAATGACGCCCCGGCGCTGGCCCAGGCTGATATTGGTATAGCTGTGGGAAGCGGAACCGATGTCGCAATAGAGAGCGGCGCGGTGGTGCTTATGCGTAACAGGCTGGTGGACGTGGTTGCCTCCCTTGAACTCAGCAAAAAGGTAATGCAGAGGATAGGACAGAACCTGTTCTGGGCCTTTGCGTACAACATGCTGCTGGTGCCCCTGGCGGCGGGTATCTTATACCCCACACTTGGTATCCTCTTCAGGCCCGAACTTGCAGGTCTTGCCATGGCCATGAGCTCGGTAACAGTGGTAAGTCTTTCGCTCCTGCTGAAACGTTATGTGCCCGGGGTGTATTCTGCGCACTTAGCGCCTTCGCGGTAATCCTTACAAGAAAAAAACCGGAATAGTATTTGACATATATCAACACGAATAGTATTCAGTATGTGAACAAAAAACTGATCTCCCTTTCCCCCGCGGTTTAAAAAAAGAACAAAAAGGAGAATTTGTCTTGTGAAAAATCCATTCAGGGATAAAATTGTCGTTGTTACCGGGGGGGCAAGTGGTATCGGCAGGGCTACCGCAATGCGTTTTGCCATGGCGGGTTCCAAAATCGCGCTGCTTGATTTTGACCCGAATACCCTGGAAAAAACTGCAGGGGAATTTGCTGAACAGGGCTTTCCGGTATTTACAGGAACGTGTGATGTCTCAAACCAGGAAGAAGTTACCGCTGCCATAGAAGCTGTTATAAGCCATTATGGCGGTATTGATATACTGTTTAATAACGCGGGGATTACGCAGAGAAGTTCTTTTGTTGCTACCGATATATCCGTGTACAGGCGGGTGATGGATGTAAATTTTTTTGGTGCGGTATATTGCACAAGGGCCGCCATCGATTCCATCATAAGAAGAAAGGGGATGATAATCGTTACCTCCAGCATTGCAGGGGTGGCCCCCCTTATCGGGAGAACGGGATACTGCGCAAGCAAGCACGCACTGCACGGATTTTTTGAAACGCTGAGATGTGAAATTGCAGACAACGGGGCACACGTGATGATGGTTTGTCCCGGTTTTACCACCACAGGCCTGCAGACACGGGCCCTCGATGGAGATGGTTCAGTAACAAAACATCCACAGTCAACGGTGGGAAAGCAGTATACAGCTGAAAGCGTGGCTGATGAAATATACAAAAGCGCATTGAAGCGCAAGCCCACCCTGGTTCTTTCGCCGGTTGGAAAGATTTCATGTTACATGGTGCGGTTTGTGCCCCGGTTTTACGAAAGGATAATGTCTAAAAGAATTAAAAAGGAAATAGAAAGGTAGGGGAGCAGAGAGATTATTATGGGAACCACGGAAAGACGGAAAAGAGAAAAAAAGCAGCGAAAAGCACAAATCCTTGATACGGCAAGAGAACTACTGCTGCGGGATGGTCATCACCAGGTATCCATGAACAGGATCGCCCGTAAGGCGGAGTTAAGCGTTGGTACGCTCTACCTGTATTTCGCCAGCAGGGAGGAGCTTTTTGCCACGTTACAGGAAGAGGGACTAGACCTTTTATATGAAAAGATAAGAGAAGCCGCAGACAAGAAGGGAACCCCTGAGAAGAGGCTTCATGGTATAGCCAGGGCATACAGGAATTTCAGTGAAGAGAACAAGAATTATTTTGATATTATTAACAGTTTTCTCGCTTCACAGGATGTCGTTTTCTCGGCTGAAATGAAGTCCAGGGTGGACATGCATGGTGACCATATCCTTTCCTGTGTGGATGAGGTGATACGGGATCTGGGTTCAGAGATTAATGTTGAAGTTGACAATGAAACGGTTCGTCAGTGTTCACTCACATTCTGGGGTAACCTGCATGGTGTATTGATTATGCGTAAACTGCAGGATACCATTCTTAAAAATATTACCCTTGATCAGCAGCTCACCCACAGCAGTACCTGTTGTATCGAAGGTTTGAAACAGTTTTTTACAGAGAAAAAGGCATAGCAATAATTACTTTGAGAATATGATGTGCAGTGATATTATCAGCATAAGGATCCCAAAAATCCGTTTTAATGTGTGATGATCAAGGCCTACGGCAAAACGACCGCCGATCATACCGCCCACTACGAAGCCGAGGGCCAGCAGAAGGGCCACGGGAATATTCACATGTCCCCCCTTGTAATACTCGTAGGCGGCAAGAATGCCGATGGGGGGTACCATGGCTGCAAGGGTCGTTCCCTGTGACATATGCTGATCAAAACCCATAAAGAATACCAGGGCGGGGATCATGATCACACCACCACCTATTCCCATAAGTCCGCTTAATATACCGGCGCTTAACCCGATAAGAAGTCCACATACAAGCCACATGATTATATTCCTTTATATTGATGTATACAGTTATTGTATCACAATTGTTGCCACGTACACCATAATGACTGGAAAAAATCTGAATTGTCCAGTATTCTTTTGTAATTACAATACTCCTGATATGAGAGCGGCTTTCCAATGAAAAAAACAAAACTTCTTCTCACCTGCGAACATGGGGGTAATCACGTACCGGAAGAGTATAGCCGGTATTTTCAATACATGGATGAACTGCTGAACAGTCACCGGGGATATGATACCGGTGCCCTCCACATGGCACAGTCCCTTTCGTCCATCCTGCACTGTCCACTTGTGTCTACCACGGTTACCAGGCTGCTGGTGGATTGTAACCGGTCGTTACATCGCAAAACCCTTTTCAGCCGGGTTACCCGTCACCTGGGTGAAGCGGAGAGGAAGGATATACTGGAAAAATACTACTTTCCATACAGGAATGAGGCAACCGGCCGGGTGCAGGCACTCATTAAAGAACATGGAAGGGTAGTACACCTGTCGGTGCATTCCTTCACCCCCGTGATAAACGGCACAAAAAGAAAGACTGATGTGGGTATTCTGTATGATCCCAAACGACCATGGGAATATACGCTGGGTGAAGAACTGCAGAAAAAATTGAAGAAGACAACCGGGCTGCGGGTCTGGAGAAACTATCCTTTCAGGGGCTGGCCTGACGGTCTCGTGGCTGCCTTTCGAAAAATGTACCCGGATAACAGGTACACGGGAATTGAGCTGGAAATGAATCAGCAATTATATATTGATAACAATCTGTCTTGGGGATCTCTTCCCGGTGAGGTGGCAGAATGCATAAAAACATGTTGATCTCAAAAATGAGGTATAGTATAGGTTTCATGCGTGTACCAAGTAAATACAGGAATATAATATGAACCAGATACTACATGATGCACATGACAGGGCTGAGAAAATACTCAGCAGCCTGGAATGTGACTACGCGGAAATCCGATGTGCCGCCGGAAGCACCACCTCCATATCCTTCGCGGGTAACCAGGTGGAAGAGGTGATGACGGGAAACTCAGTAGGGGGATCGGTACGGGTGTATCACAGGGGGGCCTGGGGTTTCGTCTCTTTCAACTCCCTGGACAGTATGAGTGAATACGCAAAACGTGCATTGCACCTGGCATCCCTTTTCCCGGGTGAGAAAAGAGACCCTTTTGTCAGTGGATCCCCCGTACATCTCAGCAAAAAAACCACTGTGACAACACCACTTGACCAGGTTGACCTGGACACCAAGGTTTCCCTGATCTCCGGATACAATGATATTATTCGGGGAGCAGATGCCGTACAGACCACAAGGGCGGTATACCGGGATCAGAATGTTGATTCGATCTACATGAATACGGAAGGATCTGATGTGACCTACCAGCGGTCTTTTTGCGGTGTTGCCCTCAGTTCCATAGCTAAAGACGGGAACGTGATGCAGCCATACGGTGACTCGGTTGCCGGATACGGGGGATTTGAGCTGGTAGAGAACAGGCAGGAAATGGCGGAGGACGTAGTGAAAACCGCGGTTGACCTCTTGAAAGCTGAATCAATACAGGGGGGGACATACAATATTGTTGTTGATCCCCGGCTTGCGGGTGTGTTCATACATGAAGCTTTCGGTCATCTTTCAGAGGCTGATTTCGTGTATGAAAATGAACGCATGAAGGATCAGATGGTGCTGGGCAGGCAGTTTGGACCTGACTTTCTGAACATCATTGATGACGGAAGCATTGAAGGACTGACAGGGTACATTCCCTGTGATGACGAGGGCATACTGCCACGGAAAACATACCTTATCAGGGAGGGTATACTGCGAAGCCGTCTGCACTCCCGTGAAACGGCGGCAGCCATGGGGGAGGAGCCTTCCGGTAATGCCAGGGCCATATCGTCAATGACACAGCCTATTGTGCGTATGACCAATACCTACATCGATAACGGCACCTCCACCCGGGAAGACCTTTTTGCATCCCTTTCCGACGGGCTGTACGTGGTCAACGCCCTGGGGGGGCAGACTAACCTGGAGATGTTTACCTTCTCTCCCGCATACGCGGTTGAAGTAAAGAATGGAAAGCTGGGAAAAATGTTCAAGGACGTGATGCTTTCGGGGAACGTGTTCACCACCATGAAGAATATTGACATGGTGGCCAATGACCGGAAAATGTTTGGAGGACTGGGGGGATGTGGTAAGAAGGGACAGTCACCCCTTCCGGTGTCCCTTGGGGGCCCCCACGTCCTTATCAAGAATGTACTTATAGGCGGGAAACAGGCATGATTGAAAAAATAGCTGAGAAATGCAAAGACAGGTGCAGGTGGTGGGAAGTACTGCAATCATCTGGCAGCAGCACACCTCTGTCTTTCAAGAATAACAAGCTGTATTCCATAACAGAGCGTCAGAACGCGGGTATGGGTATCCGTGTAAACGTGGAGGGCAGGACAGGCTTTTCATATACCAACGATGACAGGATGGCAGATGAAACCCTTAAAAGGGCCATTGACATGAGCAGTTATGGCGATGAGGAACATTTTACTCTGCCCTCTTCCCTTTCGAATATACAGGTACGCACCAGGGATGATGCCATAGATGATTTCTCAGTGCAGCAGGAAGTGGCCAGGGGTGAAGAAGCCATACAGCATATTCTTGATGAACTTCCCGACGCCCAGGTAGACCTGGGAATATCGGGGGGAAGCGGAAAGCGTTCCATCATGAATTCTGAAGGGTTTGACTCGGAATTTTCCTATTCCACCTACAACGCGTCAATAGGCGCCCTCATGGTTATGGAAGACGGGGTGCGGTTGAACGTGCACGAAAGCATGTCATGTCTCTCTCCATCGGGTATTGATCACCTGGCAGAAGAGGTCATTCAAAAAATGAAGATGGGTATGACCCTGCGTCAGCTTCCAAGCGGCAGGTACCCGGTGCTTTTTACCCCCGGGGCCTTCATCTCACTGCTTGGTATTTGCACGTCGGGACTTTCGGCCAGGGCGGTATACAAGGGTATATCACCCTATGAGGGTAAACTTGGAGAGAAGATGTTCAATGACGCCTTAACCGTCCGCGACGTGCCCCTGCTTGATGATGCGGTGGGAAGTTATCCATTTGACGACGAGGGGGTAGAGGCCCGGGAAAAGGCGCTGATAGATAAGGGGAGGGTGTCCACCTTCGTGACCGATCTGAAATACGCAGAAAAGCTGCAAATTGAGCCCACGGGTAATGCATCCAGGAGTTACGCGGGGCTTCCCTCACCGGGATTCAGCAATATTCTTGTAAATCCGGGTTCCATGAAGGTGGAAGAATGTATGAAGATGCCGGAGAGGTGTATCCTGGTTGAGCAGTTTATCGGTTTCGGGCAGTCAAATACCCTTACCGGGCAGTTCACCGCCAACCTTGACCTGGCATACCTGGTAGAGAAGGGTGAGGTGACAGGGCGGTTGAAGGACTGCATGCTGTCTGACAACGTGTTTGACCTCATGAAGGGTGATATACAACTTTCAAACAGAACCCGCTGGATTGGGTCAGTAAACCTGCCACACCTGTACTGCCCGGAGGTACAATATACCTCGCAGGGATGAGGGCGAATATTTATAAAAAACAGTTTTTCTTATTGTCTAAATATTGAGTGATAATTACTGTGAATCAGAACTAATAACGTAAAATAGAGGGGCAAAAAGATGAAGACACGTATAACTGAACTTTTTAAGATTAAATATCCAATAGTTCTTTCAGGTATGAGCTGGATAAGCACCGCCGAACTTGTTGCCGCGGTTTCTGAAGCGGGAGGACTTGGTATACTGGCCACGGGAATACTTACCGCAGATGAGACCCGTGAAGCGGTAAGAAAAATCCGTACACTTACAAAAAAACCATTCGCTGCCAATGTTACCCTGTACTTTCCCGGGGCAGAACGAAACGCCGATGTGCTCATAGAGGAACAGGTGCCCATTATCAATTATGCACTTGGCAAGGGGGATAAAATCTGCAAGGCGGTACACGCATACGGGGGAAAGGTGGTAGCCACGGTTGCCACCAAAAAGCACGCACTTGCCGCGCAGCGGGACGGGGCGGATGCCCTAATCGTAACCGGTTATGAGGCAGCAGGACACGGCGGGCCGGTTACCTCCATGGTGCTGGTACCCTCCATCGCGGAAACACTGGACATACCCATCATCGCGGCGGGTGGATTCGCCGACGGAAGGGGGCTTATGGCCGCGATGTCACTGGGGGCTGACGGTATATCAATGGGAACCCGTTTTATGAATACTGTTGAAAGCCCTGTAGACCAGAAAGCAAAGGAATACAGCATTGAGCGGGAGATACAGGATACCGTGTATACTGACAAGGTTGATGGCTTGCCTGCCCGTATGATGAAAGCAAAGGGTGTTGACCGGTTGATGAAGAAGAAGCTGAATCCATTCAGTGCCCTCTTCAGGTCACGTCAGATCGCCAAGATGCTGGGCTTTCCATGGCTGAAACTTGCGGTGGGTATTACCCTGATGGGCCCGAAGCGTGCAATACAGATGGCCCGCATGGCCATAGGTTTTGACGCATTCAGGGTAGGTACCATGGAAGGTGACGCGAAAAAGGGAGTACTGCCGCTGGGGCAGGTAACCGGGATTATACATGACACCCCCACGGTGAAGCAGGCTATTGAACGTATAGTCAAGGAAGCAAAGGATGTAGAAGCAAGGGTGTCTAAGAAAATAAAATAAATTGTAGTATGAAGGCCCAACAGGATACAACCAAAGGACACGGTATTTGCCGTGTCCTTTTTGTAAAAAAAAGATGTAATATGGGATGTATTATTTGACTATTTTAGAATTTATTTATATTATGTAATTACAGGAAGTCAAAAGGAGGAGTAAAATGAAAAAAACTTATAAACTTTGTGTAGATAGCGGGTGCAACATAGTTAAAGATCTTCCACGGGAAACACTTGAAAATTACTTTGAAAGGTTTGCCTGGATCTCTTAACTTGTGCACTTACAATATATAGTCATAAAGGGCAGCCTTCGGGTTGCCTTTTTGTTTTTTTTTGGGTGGGGTATTTGTACATGCGATCAGTGTTTATGATGCGGTTGTATAAGGCTCTGACCCCTTTGCGTACCCCAACCAAGAATTCCTCAAATCCCGAACACGAAGGCGATCCTTCTCCGGTACAACTCCTCGTAGTAGAGAAGTACATCCCTTCGCTCCTCAAAGGTATCTCCAAGCATATATAATAATTCGTGGGTGGTAATCTTCACACGGCTTCGATAATTCGGATCTGTATATGATTTGAAACTGCCACGAAGCCAGTCACGGGGATTGGTTACAAATCCCTTCAACACAGGGTTATAGGCAAGATAACATATCAACCAGATAAGGTACAGGAGTGGATTATTCGAAAATTCAAGAACCTGGTCCCTGAATCTTTCGTTCCAGAAAGGGCCTGTCCTGTTGTGCATTTTATTGTACCGTTCTGCAAATCGCGCCTTGATATATTGCATGATCCTGGATATGGATGCTTCATTCTTTATGGTTTTTATGATGAAATGGAAGTGATTGTCCATGATCTGGTATGAGATCAATTCAAAGTTGTACATTTCCAGGGTATCAATGAGTACCTGTTCCATTAAGTGTGCAGCCCTGTTGCTGAAAAGGAGTGCTTTTTTCTCAATGCAGCGTGAGTAGACGTGGTAGGTGATGCCAGGGATGATGGTTCTCAGTGGTCGTGCCATGAATCGTTCCTCCAATAATAGTTATGTGTCTCTATATTCCTATACGAAGGAAATGAGTCGGTATGAAAAAAAAATGTGTAAAAATAAGGGGTCAGAGCAAAAAAGTGAAAATATTTTAAAAAAACAGGGGAGCTGACGCTAATATCACCAGGTAATAAAGATTTTATTGCGAAACAAGTTGAACTAAACCAAAGGGGTCAGAGCCCAAAAAAGCCCAAAAATTGCTTATAAGACAGGATACAACCCGGGGACACGGTATTTACCGTGTCCTTTTTTGTTAACACTGGCATAATAATTGGTATGTACCCTTCTATAAGCGGAAAAGAATAAAAAAATTGGATAAAGTATGGATCAGAACCCAAGTTTTCTCACTTCAGTTGGACTTACTATTCAATTCTTAATACGTTGTAAGTAGATAGTCAGTGAAAGGAGGAGCCAAAATGAAAAAAGTATATAAACTGTGTATGGATGCAGATTGCAAGAAGGTTAAAAAACTTCCAGAGGAACTGCTTGAAAGCTATTTTCAAAGACTTGCATGGATTTCCTGATCCATACATATAACTGAATTTGGATGTATTGTTGCCATGGAACAAGGCGCCATCTTTGAAGCCATCAGAAATGGTGAGATAGTATAAAATATGTACACCCCCATTTACAAATATTGATAAAAAAACAAAAAATTCTTGATAAAAATGCCACATAACAGTGTTATGTTATTCATCAGCCATAATGCGGCTATGCGTGTACACTGGGTGCGGGCATGGTTAATATCAGTGGCCGGAGGGTATTATGAAAACTAAGATTACAGAGATGTTCGGTATTGAGTATCCCATAATATGCGGTGCAATGATGTGGTTATGTACACCAAAACTGTGTGCAGCCATCTCTAATGCGGGGGGAATGGGAAACCTCACAGCGGGGAATTACCCAACAGAAGAAGAGTTACGCGACGCCATAAATGAAACACGGAAGCTCACGGATAAACCATTCATGGTGAATGTGACTATCCTGCCATCGGTGCATATTGGTCCGGAGCAGCATAAGATGTACCTGCGGGTATGCGCAGAAGAGAAGGTTGCCGGCCTTGAGATTTCAGGGGCACCAATAGACAAGGCCTGCGGCCCGGACTATGTTGAAATGCTGAAGAAAGCCAATGTGAAGATGTTTCACAAGGTGGGATCAGTTCGTCATGCCGTACATGCCATAAAGGCTGGATATGATGGAATATATGCGGCGGGAATAGAAGAAGGGGGGCATCCATTAAGTGATGACGTGTCAACCATGGTGCTGACCCCGCGAATTGTTGAAGCCGTGGATGCGCCTGTAGTTACAGTAGGGGGCATCGCCAATGGAAAAACCATGGGAGCAGCATTGATGCTGGGGGCCCAGGGTGTGATGATGGCAACAAGATTCGTTGCAACACAGGAATGCGAGGTACACGAAAACATCAAGAAGGAACTTGTGGCCCGCCAGGAATACGAGACATCACTTATATGTAAAACCATTGGACTGCAGGGAAGGGCCATACATAACAAGGTGGTGGAAGAAGTGCTGGAGATGGAAACAAGGGGATGCGGGCTTGAAGAACTTATTCCAAAAATTGCCGGTACACGGGTAAAAGAAGCCTGGGAAACCGGAAATACCGATATTGCCCCCATGATGATGGGACAATCGGTTGGCCTTGTAAATGATATTCCCACCTGTAAAGAACTGGTAACCCGCTTCGCGGAAGAGGCGAAAGCCCAGCTTTCAACGGTGCAGGGAATGCTGTAATGATATGACGGAGGATTATGGTGAAAATATCTGCTTGATAAAAAGAACAGGTGAATCATCATGTACCTATTATTATTTATATATGCTAACGTGTAATTGAAGGAGCAAACCATGAAAACAAGAATAACTGAAATTTTTGGAATTAAATATCCCATCATTCTGCCGGGAATGAGCTGGATAAGCACGCCGGAACTGGTGGCAGCGGTGTGTAACGCGGGGGGTACCGGCTATCTTGCAACGGGTCCACTGAACCCCGAGCAGACACGCCAGGCCATTCGAAGGATAAGAGAGCTGACGGACAAGCCATTTGGCGCCGGTTGTACACTTATCATGCCGGGGGCAAAAGAAAATGCCGAGGTGATGCTGGAAGAAGAGATACCCATCATCAACGTCTCCCTTGGAAAATGTGACTGGATAGCCGAGCGGGCCCATAAATACGGGGGCAAGGTTATCACCACGGTTGTAAACGAAAAACACGCCATGGCAGCTGAAAAGCAGGGGGCAGACGCCCTGCAGGTGACCGGCCACGAGGCAGCAGCTCATGGAGGTCAGATAACCACCTTTGTGCTGGTTCCTGCTATCGTTGAAAAAGTGAATATCCCTGTTGTGGCAGTGGGGGGTATCGCGGATGGACGGGGCATGGCAGCCGCCCTGGCCCTTGGGGCTGAAGGTATTGGAATGGGAACAAGGATGTCCATGACAAAAGAAAGCCCGCTGCATGATAAAACAATACAGGCGCAGATTGAAGCGGGTATTGAAGATACCATTTATTCAAAAAGATTTGACGGGATTCACTGTCGGGTATTGAAGACAAAATCGGCAGAAAAGGCCGTAAAGAAGGGGATGAGCCTTCCCCGTGCCATGATACAGTCCTACAAGATATCAAGGGACATGGATCTTCCCTACATCAAGCTCGCCCTCAGTGTGCTGGTGCAGGGGCCTAAAATGGTGATGCAGCTTGCACATTTTGCCTCAGCCTTCGACAAGATCAAGGTTGCCACTGAGGAAGGTGACCTTGATTACGGTGTGCAGCTTATAGGGCAGAGCCAGGGCCTCATCAATGATGTGCCTTCAGTGAAGGAAATTATGGACAGAACAGTCAAGGAAGCCAAAGAAATACAAAAGAAACTGGGTACACAGCTTTCATAAAGGTGCCTGGGTATTTTCAGAAATAAAAGCCACATCCATCCAGGGTGTGGCTTTTCTATTTTCAGGCATAACAGAAGCATTCTGTAAAGATGAATATCCTGGTTGAGGCGTATATGAGAAATAAGTGTATACATATAAAATATTAGTTGTAATACAAAAAAAATCTTGAAAAAATTTGCTGGTCCGGGTATATTAACATAACACTGTTATGTTAGATTAATTAATGTTTGAGGGAAAGAACTATGCATCGATACCTGTTTACTCCAATAACAATAAATGGCGTTGAGATTAAAAACCGGATTGCCTACCCGGCCATGGGACTTCTGTACTCGTATGACAAAAAACTGAATGACAGGTACTTGAATTATTTCCGTGAAAAGGCAAAGGGCGGGGCGGGTATCGTGACGGTTGGGCCGGTAGCCGTTGATAAACTTGGAGGGTCTGGCTTTGCCCTCTCCCTTGATAACGACGAGGCGATTCCTTCTTTCAGGGAATTGACAGACAATATTAAAAAAGAGGGTGCAAGGGCATGGATACAGCTTTTCCACGCGGGTGCGTATTCCTATTCGCAGCTGGTATATGGTGAAAAGCCTCTTGCCCCTTCCGCGGTATATTCTCCGTATACAAAAGAAACCCCCCGTGAGATGACCATAGAAGAAATTCATGAGACACAGAAAAACTTTACAAGGGCTGCATTACGGGCACGTGAAGCAGGATTTGACGGGGTGGAGATTATCGCTTCGGCGGGATATCTTATCACCCAGTTCTTATCCCCGTTACGGAACATGCGCACTGATCAATACGGGGGTTCATTTGAGAATCGTACACGGTTTGCCTGTGAAGCTATCGAAAACACAAGGGCGGCCCTTGGCAATGATTATCCTCTCACCATACGGATGGCGGGGAATGATTTTGTCGAGGGAAGCAATACTGATGTTGAGACCCCGGAATTTGCGAAGTTGTACCAGCAGGCGGGAGTTGACATGATCAACGTGACCGGCGGTTGGCATGAATCCCGTGTGCCCCAGCTTCCCATGGAGGTTCCACGGGGTGCATACGGGTATCTTGCGTTGAATATTAAAAACGCGGTTTCGGTACCGGTGATGGCATCAAACCGAATTTCAACCCCGCAGGAAGCGGAGCAGATCCTGGTAGACGGCATGGCTGACATGGTAAACCTGGGAAGGGTCTTACTGGCCGACCCATTCTGGCCGCAAAAAGCAAAAGAGGGGCGTGACCGGGAGATACGTCCCTGCATGGCCTGTAACCAGGGGTGTACAGATACTATTTTCAGCGGTCAGCCGGTCACCTGCGTGGTTAATCCCCGTGCAGGATACGAGGGAGAGCGTGTAGTGGAGAAGGCTGACACGGCAAAAAATGTTATGGTTATCGGTGCCGGACCAGCTGGAATGGAAGCTGCTGTTACTGCCGCGCAGATGGGGCACAGGGTCTCGTTGTATGAAAAAGGCAGTGATGTCGGGGGCCAGTTATGGATGGCGGGAGCACCTCCCCACAAGCAGGAGATATGGGAACTCATTCGTTATTACCGGGCGATGATAGAAAAGTACAGTATTGATCTTCATCTTGATACAACCATGACCGGGGAAATGATAAAAAAGGTTGCACCGGACTACGTGATCGCTTCGGAGGGTGCTGAGCCGCTGCTTCCTCCCATAGATGGAGTTGATGATCCATCGGTTATGAATTCATGGAAGGTGCTTGGTGAGAATCCGTACATGGGAAATAATGTGGCGGTAATTGGCGGCGGATCGGTGGGTCTTGAGACGGCACTGTTTATTGCAAAAAAAGGAACACTCACACCGGAGGTGCTGCATTTTCTCTTTCAGTACCAGGCAGAACCGGTTGAGCGATTGCGGGAACTGATGTTCAGGGGATCGGTGAAGGTGACGGTGTTTGAGATGCAGAAGAAAGTGGCCAATGATGTTGGCAAGTCAACAAGGTGGGTTCTCATGAATAACCTGAAGCAGTATGGGGTGAACCTGGTTACCGGTGCCCGGGTAAATAAAATCGAGGATGGCAGTGTGTATTACCAGAGGGATGGAAAATCTCTTGAAGAAAAGTATGACACCGTGGTTGTTGCTGCAGGTTCAAGGCCTGTTCAGGATATAGCCACTATTCTGAAAGGTTCAGGTATACCACACGTTGTGACAGGTGACAGTGTGCAGCCGGGTAAGATCAACGATGCGGTTCACGGGGGGTTTCTCGCGGCTCTCAATATATAAAAAAGAGAGCCTGCGTGCAGGCTCTGAAGGGACATGAGCCTGTTATAGCTCAAAATCATTGAATAGAAGAAGTGATTGTAATAAATGCGAAAATCATGGATAAGAATAAAAAATTATTTCCATTATAACTATATATAAATATTTATATATGTAAATCAAGATATTTTTTTAAAATTTACTGTATATTACAAGAAAAATGAAATGATATTAAAAAAACCGGCCCATTTTATGGTGCCGGTTTTTTTAATATTTTATTCGTATGGGTAATTTATTCTTCGTACATTGAGTCGATGATGTCCTTGTATTTCTCGGCAACTACCTTTCGTTTAATTTTTAACGTGGGAGTTATTTCTCCATTCTCCACGGTAAACTCACCGGGAAGAAGGGTAAACTTTTTAATTTTCTCAAAGCGGGCAAATTCGCTTGAGGCTTCTTCTATCCTGTTCTGGTAAAATTCCTGTATTTCAGGTTTATTTACCAGTTCTTCTTTTGAAGAGTACTGAATGCTATTGGTTTTCGCATGCTCCTCAAGTGCCTCGAAGGATGGGACGATAAGAGCGGTCACGTATTTTCGCTGATCACCGATGATGGCTATCTGCTCAATGAAATGATCGGCACCAAGGGTGCTTTCTATCATCTGAGGAGCTATGTATTTGCCACCCGAAGTTTTCATGAGATCCTTTATCCTGTCGGTTATCCGCAGTTCACCGTTTTCTTCAAATACTCCCGCATCACCGGTTCTGAAAAAACCGTCACTGGTAAACACCTCGGCGGTTGCGTCGGGTTTCTTGTAATAGCCTTTCATTACATTCCCCCCACGAATCAGAATTTCGCCATTGCTCTCATCGATCTTTACTTCAACACCGGGAAGTGGTTTACCCACTGCGCCAAAAATAAAATTCGACGGCTCGTGACAGGTAACAGTTGCGGTTGTTTCGGTGAGACCATACCCGTAGGTGATGAACAGCCCGCAGGCATAAAAGAATTCTTCAATCTCCTGTGAAAGGGGAGCCCCCGCACAGGGGAAAAACTTGATCTGCCCCCCGACAATGTCTCGAATTTTTTTCAGCACCAGGGTATCAGCGATCTTGTAGCGAAATTTCAGATACGGTCCTGTGAATTTATTGTCTTTTTTCCTGTTGTTGTGTTTGGCACCGATTTTCACCGCCCATTTAAAGAGTTTCTTGCGAATGGGCGGAGCGGATTCAAGCCTGTTAAACACGGTGGCATAGATTTTTTCATAAAATCTCGGTACTGCGCACATGATGGTTGGCTTCGCTTCCGCGATGAATTCAATAATATCGGCGGGATTTTCCAGGTAATAGTTTGTCATACCGCACGCCAGTACATAATACAGCCAGATACGTTCAAAGACATGACTCAGGGGAAGAAAGGATAATGAGATATCCTTGTCATTTGGGTCTACCAGCCGCCCGTCATGAGTTCCCTTCTGGAATATCACGTTTGAATGGGTAAGCATAACCCCCTTGGGCTCACCGGTGGTTCCCGAGGTATATATGAATGTCAGGAGGTCTTCCAGTGTACCCCGCTCCATACGTTTTTCTACTTCTTCACTGCTTGATGACTGCTGTCCTGCCTTGAGAAAATCGGAATAGTACATTACCTTGTCTGAAGGGGATATGTTTACAGATGGCTTGAATACTATTATTTTTTCAAGGTACTTACTGTTATCCAGCAGTTGTATGGCCTTGTCGTACTGGTCCTGGTCACCGACGAAAACAACTTTTATCTCGGCATCATTTATAATGTACTCGGCCTGCTTCGCGGTGTTGGTGGCATATATTGGTACGGGAATGGCACGAATACAAAGTGATGCAACATCGGTTATAGTCCACTGCGGCATATTCTGTGAAAATATACCCACGGTTTCCTGTTCTCCTATACCGGCATCGATAAGAGCGCTGGCAATGCTTTTTACCTGGGCTCCGAATTCTTTCCAGCTGATCTCTTCCCATGTGTCAACGGGCTTGTGGCGCAGGGCCACCCTGTCACCATATTTGGCAACCTGATCCCAGAATACCTGAGAATAGTGTGTATATCCCATAACAGACCTCTTCATTGTTTTTATTATATTGCAGCCTGACGTTTTCAGGTTCAGGCGTTTAGTTAATTAGACAATATCAGTTAACATGGTCTGCGAAGTGATGGTCAAGTATAATTTTCGCCGCAGGTATTCTATATCCTGCTTTTTAAAAGGTTTATTTTGCCGATTTCTCCTGCTATTACAAGGGAGTCATCATAGGAGATGACGTAATCAGGATCGGGTATGGCCTTGATCTTGGACCCCTGGTTGGTGTTTGATCGGATAAGAAGCACGTCCACCCCGTAATTTGCCCTGATGCCAATCTCTTTAATGGATTTACCGATGAACATGCGTGGTGCGGGAATCTCAGTAATAGTATAGCCTTCCATGAAATGGACACCCTGGTCAATATTGGGCATTGTAATACGTGAGGCAAAGGAGGAGGTGATATCCCGTCGTTCAATTTCCTTGTTGTAGGCGTCCAGTATATCCTTTCTCCACACCATGCCCAGCACCCTTCGCCTGTTCTGAACATCAACAACGGGCATTCCCTCAAGATCATACTTAGATATAATATCAAGCACATCCTGGCAATTGTCCTCGGGGGTGATGGTACTTACTTCCGTATTTGCAATGTCAGAGGCAATCAGCACGTCCCGCAGAATGTCCCTTTCGAAGAGATAATCTTTCACATCATGCATGGATATTATACCGTACAACCTTCCCCTGGAATCCAGGACGGGTGAATAGGGGTCCTTACCCGAGATGAGATGATTGACCACCTGGTCGAATGTAGAAGTCACGGGTATTGGTTCAGCATGGGTGGTATACACGTCCTTCACAAAAATTGATTTCATCACGTTTATTTCGGCCCCGTCCTTTATGTGAATGTTTCGCTGGACGAGTTTCAATGTATAGATGGATTCCCTGGAAAACTTTTGTGATACTATGGTAGATATTATGCATACGATCATGAGGGGCAGAATAATGCGATAATCATTGGTAAGCTCAAATACGATGATAATGGCTGTTATAGGGGCGTGTGTTGTTGCCGCCACAAGCCCCCCCATGGCCACAAGGGCGTAGGCGCCGGGTGTGGCGGCGATAGTGGGAAAATAATCATGAACGAAAGATCCGAATCCCACCCCAGTCATGGCCCCAAGGAACAATGAGGGTGCGAAAATGCCTCCGGAACCCCCTGAACCAAGGGTAATGGAGGTGGCTATGATCTTCAGAAAGATGAGAAGAAAAGCGATGTGCCATATGGTGTCGCCGTGAAGGGCATGATTTATTGAATCGTATCCCACCCCCATTATCTGGGGGAACAGCAGTGCCATTGCGCCGATGAGAAGCCCGCCGATTGCGGGTTGTAAGTATTCGGGGATCTTCACTTTCTCTTCGAAAAATTCTTCTGACCAGTAAAGGGTCTTGATAAACATGTAGGCCACTGCTGCGCAGAGAAAGGCCAGTAGGAAATAAAAGATTAATTCATAGGGACTGTTCAGGTGATAGGTGGGCACCTGGAAGGCGGCAAAATTCCCCTCGAACTGATGGGAGACAACGGTGGCCATAACCGAGGCAATAACTATGGGAGAAAACTGTGTAAATCCGAAATCCCCCAGTATGATCTCAACCGCGAAAAGGGCGCCGGCTATGGGGGCGTTAAAGGCGGCAGCGATGCCCGCCGCGGCACCGCATGCCACGAAGGTTTTCATGCGCTGGGTGGATACCCTGAAGAACTGTCCGATCGTTGATCCAAGGCTGGCACCGATCTGAACGATGGGTCCTTCCCGTCCAACCGAACCACCCGTGCCTATGGTAATGGATGAGGCTATGGCCTTGACAATGGCAACCCTTGGCCGTATGGCACCACCTTTCATTATGATGGACTGCATTACCTCGGGCACCCCGTGCCCCTTGGCTTCACGGGCCAGGAAATAGATAAGAGGCCCCACTATAAGTCCCCCAAGGGCGGGAACAAAAAGGATTACATACCAGGGGGACGTCATGATATTCTGCAGCAGGTTGCCCTCACCGCTGAAGAAAATATCAGAGACTGCCTTGATCATTGTACGGATACCGATGGCACCGAACCCGGCTAACGCGCCGATGATAAGGGCCACCATCACCATGAAGGTGTGTTCGGTCATCTTGGCCCGTTCGATCAAAGAGGCAACTTGTTTGGATAATGTATAATACAGGGACTTCATAGGGACTTCTTTTTCCAGTTCTTTATTGTGTGTACATAACAGGGACAGATTTATGTCAAAGCATTAATTTAAAAAAATGAAGCGGGAAGTTCGTACCTGGTAATTCCCTTTCTTTAAAACAGGTAATACGCTGAGATGACTATGCCGTGGGTTAGGTCACGGGCATCACCGGCGGGATCGTCGGGTATATTGGCTGTGTATTCGTAGACCTGCACACGGTACCCCAGTTCAATAATAAGGTTCTGTGTCACCAGGTAACTGATAGCGGTTTCCCCGTTAAACCCGAAGGAGTTTTCTGTTTCTACTGCCATGGATCCACCTGGATCCTGTTCTATTTCAACCGAAGGTATCACGTAAAGAATGCCAAGCTGGAGACCTGCAACCAGTGAATTTGATAAAGGGTATGAAAAACCAATACCAAGTGTAGGGATACTGAGATTTGCCGTATGCGTTTCAGAATTACCAACAGGCTTAATCTCAATATCCAGCTTATAATACTGGTGCTTATAGCCGGCAATGGCCTTTATGTAGGGATTTAATCTGTAATTGACTGCAAGATCGAAATCCATTCGCCTGAGTGACGCATCAAATTCAACTTCCTGTCCGCTGGTCTCTTTGCCTGTCATGTCCTGTTGAAAATAACTGAGGGCCATGACTGCCAGGCCAAATGACCATTTTCCATCGTCAGCCTGGTAGCCAAGAAGGGGGCCGCCAAGGAAACCCTTTCCTGGGTCCTTATCAATTGATTCGAGAGTAGGTAAGGTTTTTTTCATTCTCTCCTCGTACTGGTTGATCACCCCCGATTCCCAGAAGGCGAACCAGCTCTTGGCACCGGCGATGAAAGTGCCCGCGTGTGCGCCTGCTGTTGACATGAAGAATATAAAAATCATGATACAGGGTAAAAATATTCTTGTCATAGAAGGTTACCTCTTCTTTATAAGTAAATAAACAATGCGTCCGTATGATGACACACTGCGGGCAATCCGCAAGTAAAAAATCATTGAGATGGGAACACAAAAGGTGAAATGGACTATTGGGATATGTATATTGTCAGGTGGAGCGTATTGCTGCCAGGTGGCATGAACAGTACATATGGTGGCCATGGGGATATAAGAGTATGAAGAATACAACAATTCTGACAATCGAAGACGAGAAGATATTCAGGGAAACTGTTGCAGCCTATTTCGAGCATTCAGGGTACATGGTTATACAGGCTGGTTCCGGCAAAGAGGGGTTGGATATACTTCAGAAAGAGGTTCCAGACGTGGTTCTTCTTGACCTGGGCATGACTGATATGCATGGCCTTGAGCTGCTTGAGAAGCTAACGGACAATTATGACAACCTGCCGATCATTATAGTTTCAGGTACCGGTGATGTGAAGGAGGCGATAGAATCCCTGAAGCTGGGAGCATGGGATTTCGTGATGAAACCGGTACAGGACATGATGGTTCTTGAACATGCTGTTGAAAAGTGCGTGGAGCGGGCCCGGCTTATCGAGGAGCACAATAATTACCATGCCCGCCTTGAAGAAGAAATACATGCGCATACTTCGGAACTTGAAAAACGCACCGCAGAATTGATGGAAGTAAACGATCTTCTGAAGGCTGAGGTGCGTGAGCGTATATTTGCCGAGGATGCCCTGCACAGCAGTCTTGAACAGCTTGAACGTTCAATTGAGGGGACCATCAGTACCATATCATTTATGGCTGAAATGCGGGACCCCTATACCGGGGGACATCAGCAGCGTGTGGCTCACCTGGCACGTGCCATAGCTGAGGAACTGGATTATCCCGATGAGCAGGTGCAGGGTATCTACATAGCAGCCATGGTTCATGATATCGGGAAGATCGCCGTACCCATTGAGATTCTTTTTAAACCGGGCAGGTTGACCGACCTTGATATGCAATATATCAGAATGCACCCCGTCGCGGGATATGATATCCTCAAGATGATTGAGTTCAGATGGCCCGTAGCTGAAATTGTGCTGCAGCATCACGAACGTATTGATGGTTCGGGATACCCGGAGGGGCTTGAAGGCACCTATATCTTATCCGAAGCGAAAATTTTGGGAGTTGCCGACGTGGTTGAATCCATTGCCACCAACAGGCCGTACAGGGGGGCCCTGGGTATGGACCTTGCTATTGAAGAAATTTCCGAAAATGCCGGTGTCTTATACGATGAACGGGTGGTTGAAGCGTGCGTACGTGTTATCCAGGAAAAAGATTTCCATTTTGACATGAGCAGCCGGGAAATATTTATTGATAAACTGAAAACCAGGAAGTGATCAGAAAAGATATGCCGGCTCCGTACCGGTATTCTGGTTTGTTTTTTGGTTGACATTACCATACTCCCTGGCTTAGCAAATAACGATGCCAGCGTAATTTAAATTTAAGGCACCGACCGGGAAAAGGGTACCATGAAAAACTTTATAGAATACACTGATATACACTACATAAAGGACATTACATCAAAGAACAAGTTTGATGCCATAGAAGAACTGGCCCGAGTCTTTGAGGGGTCAGACGTGTGCTCGGATGTGGATGAGCTTGTCAGGGCGTTGAAAGAAAGAGAAGAGATAATGACCACCGGTATCGGTTTTGGTATCGCTGTTCCACACGCGAAGATACGTGCGGTCAATAAAATCGCTTTTGCCATCGGCATTTCCCGAAAAGGAATTGAGTTTGATTCAATTGACGGTAACCCGGTAAACCTCATAATACTGGTTGCCGCGGGTGAACGACAGCACAAGGAATACCTGAAACTTCTCTCCCAGATCATGGGTCTGCTCAGGGATGAAAATATCAGGAAACAGGTTATCGGGGCGAAGAAACCTGAGAAAATCCTGGAAATAATGAATAACAAATAATTGAGAAGATGAAGGAGCAGATAGATCCCTACCTGAGTTTTTTTTCCAACCTTAGACGCTGGATACAGGATTCTTACCTGGAGTCGGACATCTCACGATACGTGGCGCAGATATTTTTTGCCATGATACTCGGTGTTCTGGCAGGGCTTGGAGCGGTGCTTTTCCATTTCCTCCTGGAATACATGCGGGTGCTCTTCGATCCCGGTCACCAGGGGGTAGTATCCGGCATCAGCAGGGACATGGTGTTTCTTGTTCCGGTTGCCGGGGCAGTAATCATCGGTGCAACCACCTGGATGTTTCCCTCCCTTTCCCGGGAAAGGGGTGTGGTGAATGTCATCAAGTCACTTATCATCAAAAAGGGTTTCATCCCCCTCAAGGTAACTGTCTTTCACCTTTTTAATTCCATTATTACTATCGGTACCGGCATACCCCTTGGCCCGGAAGGACCTGCAGCCAAGATGGGCAGTGGAATCGGTTCATTCATGTCGCAGGTGTTTCGGCTGAAAAGTGACAACATGAAGATGTATACAGCCGCGGGAGCCGCCGCGGCCATATCCGCGGTGTTTAACGCCCCCATTGCCGGGGTATTTTTCGGTATAGAAGTTATACTGCTGAACGACCTGAAAAACGAGGCACTGAGTTCACTTATAATTTCATCGGTAGTTGCAGACATTATTTCCCGTGCTGTTTTGGGAAATGAAGCCCTGTTTAAGATACCGGAATATACATTTGAGGTGGTTACTGATTTTCCCTACTTCCTTTTACTTGGGATTGGCTGTGGCTTTATTTCCATATTGTTTTTCTTCTTCTCAAAACTGATTAAAAAGTTGTTCGATGAAAAGTTGAAGGTGCGCAATATCTATGCCCGCCTGATACCCATTGCACTGGTTTTCGGAGTGGTACTGATTAAGTATAACGAGTTGTACGGCACCGGGTACAGCATGATAAACAGTATTCTTAATTATGAGTATACGGTTACCACCATATGCGTGCTGCTGGTATTGAAAATAATTTTTCTTGCCGCATTCCTGCACGCCGGCGCCTACGGGGGACTGTTTGCCCCGTCACTTGGGATCGGGGTGATGTCCGGTTTTATCTTCGCGTCGGGATTGAACTACCTGTTTAACCTGTCCCTTGACCCTGTAGTCTTTGCCCTGGTTGCCATGGGGGGGCTGCTTGCAGGGATAAACTCTATTCCGCTTACCTCTATCATGCTGGTTTTTGAGCTGACCAATGACTACCGTTTTATTCTTCCCCTTATGCTGGTAAGTATTATGGCATACATCGTGGTGGTGTATGTGAACAAGGGAACTATATATGCCTCGGAGTTGATGGAAGAGGGAATAGACGTGAGCATGATGGGGGAGGTGGATCTGCTGGGCCAGGTGAAGGTGAAAGACCTGATGAAAAAAGACTTCGACACAGTCAGTTACCGTGTTCCTTTCCAGGATCTTCTGCAGGAGTTGCTTCGTTCCAGGTACGGTGATGTGAACGTGGTTGATGACAGGCAAAGGCTGATGGGGGTGGTCTCACTGAAAGAGGTGCGGCAGGCACTCATCAACAACGAGCTGGTTGACCTGCTGATTGCCGGTGATCTGATTATCACCGTGCCGGCGGTAACCGCCGATGACCAGGTGTCAGTGGCCGTTCAGAAAATAGAGAAATACGATATAGAGAATATACCGGTAGTGGCAGAGGACGGGTATACCATCATAGGCATGCTGCGCCACCAGGATATCCTGCAGGCCTACAGCACCCTCCTTGAAGCATGGGAAACAGACAGGTTCTTGTCTTCTTATTCCTTTGACAGGAAGAAGGATAAATAGTACCACCGGGGCACAGAGGTACAGAGAACGTGTTCTTTTTTCCAGATTTACTTGACTTTTAGACAAACTCCAAAATACATCGAACTATACATGGCGCCACGGGTGTGGCTGGTATGTTAATTAATGAAGTTGCGTGACGGGGTATTTGTATGGCAGAACGAGAGTATAACTTTACCGAGATTGAAAAGAAATGGCAGAAAAAGTGGGACAGTGAAGAGGTTTTCATCAGTGAGGTTGATGATGACCGGGAGAAGTATTACCTGCTGGAGATGTTTCCCTATCCTTCGGGAAGGATACACATGGGACATGTGCGGAATTATACCATTGGTGATCTCATGGCAAGGTACTGGAGAATGCGTGGCTATAACGTCCTCCATCCCATGGGGTGGGACTCCTTCGGGCTTCCTGCAGAGAATGCTGCCATAAAGAACAACATTCCCCCGAAAAAATGGACTGAAGAAAATATTGAACATATGCGTGAGCAGTTTAAAAAACTCGGATTTTCATATGACTGGAACCGTGAGATTGCCACCCATACAAAGGAATATTACAGGTGGAACCAGTACGTGTTCGGCAAGATGTTCGAGAAGGGGCTGGCCTACAAGAAGAAGGCCCCTGTCAACTGGTGTGAAACCTGTAACACGGTGCTTGCCAATGAGCAGGTGGAAAACGGCCTGTGCTGGCGATGTGAGACACAGGTGAACCAGAAAGAACTGAGCCAGTGGTTTTACAAGATTACCGATTACGCCGATGACCTGCTGGAGGGAACTGAAACCCTTAAAGAAGGCTGGCCTGAGCGTGTGCTGACCATGCAGAAGAACTGGATTGGAAGATCAACCGGGCTTGAAATTATATTCAAACTGGAGACAGGTGAGGATTTCCCCATCTTTACCACCAGGCCGGACACGGTGTACGGGGTTACCTTCATGGTGATCGCCCCCGAGCATCCCTTTCTTGACCGGGTGACCGATCCCAAAGTGCGTGAATACATTGAAGATGCCAGGGCGCAGTCACTTGTTGACCGGGTGTCCGAAGAGAAAGAAAAGGAGGGGATGGACACCGGGCTAAAAGTGATCAACCCCTTTAACGGTGACCGGGTGCCGTTGTACGTTGGAAACTTCGTGCTGATGGAATACGGAACCGGTGCCATCATGGCGGTGCCTGCCCATGATACCCGTGACTTTGCATTCGCGAAAAAATACGGTATACCCATTAAGATCGTCATTGATAATCCTGATGAGCCGCTGGATGTTGCAACGATGCCCGATGCCTGGGTGGAGAAGGGTGTCTGCGTAAACTCCGGTCCTTTTGACGGTATAGACAACGTGACAGCCATGGAGAAGATATCTGATTATGCAGAGAAAGAAGGATTCGCCAGCCGTAAGGTACAGTATCGTATCAGGGACTGGCTGATATCCCGGCAGCGGTACTGGGGCTGTCCCATCCCGGTGGTGTATTGTGAAAAGTGCGGCGCGATGCCGGTACCTGAAAACCAGCTTCCGGTGGAACTGCCCACCGAGGTTGACTTTCACGGTGACTCACGCTCCCCCATGGTGACCATGGATGAATTCATTAATACAACGTGCCCGCAATGCAACGGTGCGGCCACCCGTGAGACTGACACCATGGACACCTTCGTGGATTCGTCATGGTATTTCGCGAAGTTTACCTCGCCAAAATCAAAAGATATATTCGACTTTGATGAAGTGGACTACTGGATGCCGGTTGACCAGTACATTGGCGGTATCGAACACGCGGTGCTGCACCTGTTATATGCCCGGTTCTACACCAGGGTGCTCAATGACCTTGGCCTGGTAAAGTGCAGGGAACCCTTCAAGAAACTGCTTACCCAGGGAATGGTGATAAAGGACGGGGCCAAGATGAGCAAGTCCAAGGGGAACGTGGTTGACCCTGACGAGATTATCAGTATGTACGGTGCCGATACCGTCCGCATGTTCATGCTGTTCGCTTCTCCGCCGGACAAGGATCTTGACTGGTCAGAGAAGGGCGTGGAGGGGTGTTTCAGGTTCGTAAACCGTGTATGGAGAATACTGCAGAAATACAGTGAACTGTATACCCCCGGTTATTCCTTTGACGGGGTAACCCTGGAGGGTGATCTTAAAAAACTTCGCTCAGAACTTCACCGGACGGTGATGGTGGTTACCCGTGATATCGCCGAGCGGATGCAGTATAATACCGCCATCGCCCGAATGATGGAACTGGTAAACGCACTCTACCAGCTGGACGAAAAACTTGCCCAAAGCGAGAAAGGACGGCTGGTGATATCTGAGCTTTTTGAAAAACTGGTGCTCATGCTTGCCCCCTTCGTGCCCCACGTGGCAGACGAGATGTGGGAGATGCTGGGCAATTCAGGATTGCTCATCGACCATACATGGCCGGATTACCTACAAGAGCTGACGGTTAAAGACGAGATAGAGGTGGTATTCCAGGTGAATGGAAAGATACGTTCAAAGGCCATGGTAGGGGCAGACATGGGTAAGGACGACCTGGAAAAGATGGCACTTGCAGATGAGCGGGTGAAAGATTTTACCGACGGAAAAGACATCAAGAAGGTGATCGTGGTGCCCGGCAAGCTGGTAAACGTGGTGGCCGTGTAAAACCGGTCAAAGCATCTTCAGCTCCACCAGGGCACTGAATACACAGATGAGTCCCGCGGTAATGCGGACAGCGGCATCAAAGAGGATGGCAATTGTTCGTCCACGGGGGCTCATCTCTTCCATCCCCTGCAGAAATAGTCCTCCCATTTTATGGGGATACAGCAGTACGAAAGGCCCCGTGAATACCACCACAAGCCCGATAATAAAGATGATGGTTTCAAACCGTGCCCCGTTGTAAATGGTAAGGGGGAACCCCGCCGCCATAAGCAGTATGCCGTAGAGAAAGAACAGCCTGTGGGATACCCAGTAGCGCCATATTTTCATCATTACCGAGGGCAGCAGCAGTTCAACCAGTCCCACCGCCGCAACGAAGATCCCAAATACCAGCACGTAAATTGTCAGCATTACATACGCTCCATAAATAGTTAGTATAATTGCATAGTATATATATGCTGCTAGTATATCATTCGTCAAGACTTCGTGTAAAAATATTTTGTCTCATTTGGGAATATTGGGAAACTATTATAAAGCTCTAAAGACATGAAACCGCCCGCTTCCCTCGACGCTGTGCTGAGCGAAGCCGAAGCATACACACAGATTAACACAGATGATATTTTTTTTATGTTGCGTGAATCTCCCGGTAATTAATATAGTATGTTATACTATATTTGTAACGAAGGATAATATCCCAATTTTCACGGAAAGGATTAGAAACAGGATAGGGCAACCGTGAACAGGAGAGTTGGTGATGGCGGTTAAAAAAACATCTCAGAAAAAAACAGTGAAGAAAAAAGCCGCACAGGTGATATTCGCAGATACCCTTGGCGGGATCGATCCTGCGGTGGGGCAGGTGTTTGACCATTTCGGCGGGGCGAAGAAACTGCTGAAAAAGAGCGGTGACGTGTACCTGAAGGTGAACGCCATTGACCTGAAGATGTACAGCTACACCGATCCCCGGGTGATACGCGGGGTTATACAGTATTTCAGGGAGGGGGGAGCCCGGAATATATACGTGATCGAGAACTGCACACAGGGTAATTTTACCCGCCTGGTG
>CAZVRB010000029.1:14801-33953 GCA_964629365.1 uncultured Leptospiraceae bacterium | reverse complement strand
AGAAATCAATAAAAAATAATCCCACGTCATGTTAAGGGGGAACAACATGAATGATAAAAGAAAAAACTTTACACCGGATGAAATAGAGAAGCTGCAGCCAACCGAAAAGGTGGGATTGCTTGCCACCATAAATCCTGACGGGCAGCCTCACATCTCGCTCATCACCTCCCTGCAGCCGGCAAGTGAGGCACAGATGGTGTTTGGCCAGTTCTCCGAGGGATTGTCCAAGCAGTACATACAGAAGAATCCCCAAACGGGTTTTTTGCTGATGACCCTTGACCGCTCAATGTGGAGGGGAAAGGCTGACTATACCCATCTCAGAAAAGAGGGTCCCGAGTACGAGATGTTCAACGAGAAGCCCATGTTCAGGTACAACACCTACTTCGGGGTGAACACGGTATATTACTTCGATCTTCTTGAAGTGGGACAGAAAGAAGGCCTTCCCATGGGACGCATCATTCGTTCGGCACTGGCCACCAAAATGGCCAGGGGGGGCGCGGGCAGAAAAAGTGAAAAGATCATATTGAATAATATGGCAGAAGATATGTTCAACATGCTTGATTCCCTGAAATTTATTTCATGGGTGGGGGGGGACGGGTACCCTGTCATCGTGCCGGTAATTCAATGCCAGGCCGCCGACACAACCAGGCTTGCTTTCTCTCCCGGCGCATACGGCGATGAACTGCTAGAGATACCTGAAGGCAAAGAGGTGGCGGTTTTCGCCATGACCATGCAGATGGAAGACGTACTGGTACGGGGCGTCTTCAACGGGTACAGCCGACACCGCGGCGTGAAACTTGGCACCATCGACATCAACTGGGTATACAACTCAATGCCCCCCGTACACGGCCAGGTCTACCCGGAGGTACCGTTGGAGGCGGTCACTGAATTCTAATCTCTAAGGATTGACGCTGCCAACCAGGAATGTTCCGTCGGGGGAGAGGGTTGTGTGCAGGGTGTAGAACTTGTTGCGCTCCAGTTTTTCGTGTACCCGAACGGGTACGTAGTACTGGTTGAAGCCGCTGGTGAAGCCGTTTCGGTAGTGTTCGGCCAGGAATCTTGAGGTGGTGCCGGTGAAGGTGTGGTAATACTCTGCCTTCTGTGTTTCAGAAAGGGTGATCACCCGGCGGCTTCGTTCTGCTTTTGTTTCCTCATCTACTGTCTGTTTCATGGCCGCGGCTTTTGTCCCCTCCCTGGGAGAGAAACGAAAGGTATGTACATGGGAGAAGTTCATCTCTTTTATAAAATCAAGGCTCTGCCTGAAGTCTTCGTCCTCTTCTCCCGGAAAACCCACGATCAGGTCGGTGGTGAAATTGAAAAGGGGGTCAGAGCCCCGTATGGTTTCAACTATGCGCCGGTACTGGTCAGTGTGGTAGTGGCGGTTCATGAGGGTAAGCACACGGTCGCTGCCGCTCTGCAGCGAGAGGTGCAGGTGCTTCACCATCTTCTCATGGGTGACCAGGTCTGTAAATGCACCGGTAACCGCATGTGGTGACAGTGATGAGCAATGAATACGAAAATCCCCCTCAACGGAGAGCATCGATTCTATGAGATGGGCAAGTTCTGATCCGTTATGCCGGTAATTTCCTATCATCACGCCGGTCAGCAGAAATTCCCGGTACCCCGCATCCAGGAGTATCCTGAACTCATCACGTATCTCATCCGCCGGACGGCTCACGGGGCCCCCGCGCACGTAAGGAATGATGCAGTAGGCGCAGTAATTGTCACAACCGTCCTGAATTTTCAGGTTTATGCGGGTTCGTGATGACCGTGTGGCAGGTGGGAAGCTGAATCTTTCTGCCGGTTTTTCTTCCAGTGAATCAAATAGTGACGGATTTTCAACCAGGTCGGGAATAAGGTATTTGTAGTCGTTGGGTACGTAAAAAACATTGCCATCCCTTTCTACCCTGCTGGCATAACAGCTGGTAACAATTATCATGCCCGCTTGTACCGTGTCCATCTCCCGCAGGGCGCGGGAGACGAGGTTTCGTGTTTTGCGTTCACTTGTATGGGTTACCACGCAGGAGTTCACAATTACCACGTCCGCGTCCCGGTTGCCCGGCACGATGGTATGGCCGAAGTCCTTCAGGCGGGTGATAACTGACTGGATCTCGGCCTGGTTGAGCCTGCAGCCGAGTGACGAGATCTTAATTTTCATCGGTGCTGTTTTTCCCGTAGTCCTCTATCTGTTCCTTGATGGTTTCTACCATTTTCATTATGCCGCTTGATTCATCCGACATCTCTCCGGCGCCCTGCGAGTTTGACTGTGATATCTGCGAGATGTTACTCATGGCCTGCACCAGCTCACCCACCGCGGATTTCTGTTCACCCGTGGCGCGGCTTATCTCGTCGGCGAGGGTGGTGAGGTCACGTGCTTTACTGTTCACCTCGTGGTTGGTTGCAACCTGCTTGCTGGTGAAGTCTACAAGGCTTTTTACCCTGTCGTTTATTGAATTGATACCGGTGATAATGGTGCTGATGGTTGAAACGGTATTGTTGACGATCCCCATGTTATGCTGTATACCGGTATCGTTTTCTTTCACCAGTTTCTCGATTTCCTTCACACTGGTGGTTGTCTGGTCGGCAAGCTTGGATATCTCGTCGGCAACAACCGCGAATCCCCTTCCCGACTCACCCGCCCGGGCGGCCTCGATTGCGGCGTTCAGGGACAACAGGTTTATCTGGTCTGAAATGTCATTTATGATACTGATGATGTCAGTCATCTGGGATGAACTCTTACGTATCTTGTGCATACCTTCTTCCATCTCCGCCATGGCGCTGTTGCCTGATTCGGCCTGGCCTGCCACCGATTTGGTGGAGCCCAGGGTGTTGTTGATGATATCATCCATCTCGTTGATCATCCCGGAGAGTTCTTTCAATATGCTGGTGAGGGATTCAAGGTTTTCATTCTGCTTCTGCGCGCTGTCGGCAACACTGTCTATGCCCGCGGATACTTCCTCGAAGGTGGCGGTGGCTTCTTCTATCATGGATGCCTGTTCCTGTGTGTTCTTCGTGAAGTCATTTATCTGGGCGGTCATGTTATTCATGGAGGTGACCACCTTGCGGGAGCTTTCCTGTAAGATGGTTTTAATGAAATCACTTTGCCTGTTGCTTCGCTGTGCTTCTTTCTTCGCTATTTCCGTGTTCCTTTTGAATATCCTGGTTATCAGAAGTGAAATTGTATATACCATGGCGATTGAGAAAATAGTATCGATAGTGGCAAAAGTGGCCACGTTGAAGGGTACACCAATACCAAGGAAGTGGTAGAGACCATATACCAGCATAACCAGGATGGTAAATGAACCTGATACGATTGTAAGCATGGCAGTGGTGCTGAAGATGGTGCACAGAACAATGCAGGGAAAAATAAAGATACCATATGATGAGAAAAGAAGCTCTTCTTTAACAAAAAGATGTGACACGTACCCCGCAGCAACGGTTAATGAGCCGAAGGCAATAAATATGTTTGCAGAGAGTATATTTCTTCCTTTTTCAAGGTAATAAAGGCTGATGGAAAATCCCACGATTAAAAGCCAGGTGATCTTACCCACCCGTATAAAATCTTCAATGCCAACCGCCAGCATGGATACCTGCAATAGCAGTATCAGCACCAGGAAAACAGTTTCGAATAATAGAAGAAGACGGGCCCTTGCCTCGGTAAGGTAATCACTCTGGGCATATCTCTTGAGAAAAAATTGCATGTATCGTGTAAACATGGATGGCCCTCTCCGGGAATGGCAAAATTTTGTAAGAATTACAAGTATATCATATGACTACGAATATAGTCATAAATTTCTGTATTCAGCAAGGATTAATTTCTTCATTGCAAAGGACAGTGAATAGTTTTATAATTAATAATGTGTATAAATTCTAATTCTGTTTTTTACATGGCAGGCATAAGGGGCCCAATGAGAAAAATAGAACAAGGGGCTTAAGCCCCTTGTTCTTCATGAATAAATACTGTATATTTTTGTGAAGTACGCGCTCTCTGCGACTTCACGGTTACCTGAATAGAATATTGGAGGAAATATGGAATCTTATTATGACCTTTTGATAATCGGCGGCGTAGCAGCCGGTATGAGTGCGGCGTCACAGGCCAGGAGAGAAAATAAAGAGATGAGTATCGCCCTTTTTGAAAAGAGCGATTTCGTGTCCTACGGTTCGTGCGGTATGCCCTATTATATTGGGGGCATTATCTCGGATTACAACAAGCTTATCGCCATAGATGTTGATAAGTTTATCAACAAGAGAAATATACAGATCATGACCGGTACCGAGGCCACTGCCATCGATTTCAAAAAGAAAAAGGTTACGGCAGTGCAGAAGGGCGAACAGATGGAAGTATCCTACGGGAAGCTGATGATCGCCACGGGGGCAAAGGCCATACAGCCCCCTATCCCCGGTGCTGAAAGTGAAGGTGTTTTCGTACTTCGAAATCTCAATGATGGTATCAGGATTAAAGAGTACGTGGAAGAAAAGAAACCCAAATCCGTGGTGCTGGTTGGCGGAGGATTTATAGGACTGGAACTTGCCGAGAATTTTCGGGGGAACGATATCGAGACAACAATAGTAGAGCGACTTGAATCAGTTGCAATGAGCATGGATACCGAGATACGTGACCGGATTATACAGCGCCTGGAGAACAACGGGGTAACGGTTAAAACCGGTACAACGGTTGAAGAGATAAAAAAAGACGGGTCTCGCATTGCAGTTCATGCAGGCGGAGAGGTAATAGTTGCCGATCTCGTGGTGCTGTCCGTGGGCATCGCGCCCAATACTGATTTTCTGAAAGGTTCTGAGCTGGAGATGACAGATAAGGGAGCCATCATCGTAAACGAAAAATCTGAAACAAACATACCGGATGTCTACTCGGGGGGTGACTGTGCCACTGTTAAGCACCTGGTGACAGGGAAGAATGTGTACATGCCACTTGGCCCTACTGCCAATAAGCAGGGAAGGGTGGCAGGCCTGCAGGCGGCGGGTGTGACAACCGAAAGATTTCCCGGTATAGTGGGAACCCAGCTGGTAAAGGTATTTGACCTGGAGGTGGGGAAGACAGGACTTTCCGATGATGATGCCGCGGCTGAAAATATACCCGCATCATCCATGGGGGCTACATGGAAATCACGGGCGGGCTACTGCCCAAAGGGTGACAGGCTTTTTGTTAAACTCACGATAAACCCGGATACCCGGGAGATAATCGGCGGCCAGATAGCGGGCATCGACGGTGCGGCACAGCGAACAAACGTGATCGCCACCGCAATAGCTTCCAAGATGAAGGTAGAAGATTTCGCCTACCTCGACCTGGGCTACGCTCCGCCCTTCTCACCGGTATGGGACGCTCTGCTGGTCACCGGACAGAAGATGATCAAGCGATAGTTTGTACTTAATGTGGGATGAGTTTAACAGGGGTTCACGCGGAGGCGCGGAGAATGCGAAGAGTTGTTTTGTGTATTATTGTTTCGTCATGAAATATAGAAATTCTATCCAGTCAGGCTTTTACAATCAGGGGATATATTTGGCTTTTAGATTGAAATTCAAATATTTCTTAGCCTGTTAAATCTATATCCTTAATAAAAATTAACAACAATCGTTTGATTTAATAAAAAACGAAACTATCCTGTATTGACCCCCTCTTCGCGTTCTCCGCGCCTCCGCGTGGAACTGTCATTCCAGCCTGAGGTGTTCATTTGCACACGGAAAATACCAGATGTTCTCTGCATCTTTATATGAGAAATTATTATATCCTTGATATATTTACAGCATCATGTAGCATGCAGTTGATTTTATCTACTGGAGGACGTTATGGCATCATTTATTCCACTTGAAGACATTACCATGGAGCTTTCCGACGTGGCCATGGGGCGGCGTGGGGCAGACCTTGTTATTCAAAACGGGAAACTTGTAAACGTGAATACGAAAGAAATTATAGAAGGGGTGGACGTTGCCGTGTACAAAGGACGGATCGCCCTGGTTGGTGACGCTTCCGGCTGTATCAAGGACGATACAGAGGTTATTGATGCCACAGGTTATTACCTGTCACCGGGGTTCATGGACGGACACATTCACGTGGAAAGCAGCATGCTTACCGTGTCCCAGTACAGCAACACGGTGGTGCCCCACGGGACAACCGCCATTTTCATGGATCCACACGAGATCGCTAACGTGCTGGGGCTGAAGGGAGTGAAACTGATGATGGACGAGTCTGCATCCCTGCCACTTCGGGTGTATGCAACCGTACCCTCCTGTGTACCTGCCGCTCCGGGTTTTGAGGATGCCGGCGCGGTGATCGGGGCAGATGAGATCGCCGAAGCCATGCAGTGGGATGGGATTGCGGGACTTGGAGAGCTCATGAATTTTCCCGGTGTCTTTAACAGTGTACCGGAGGTACATAAAGAGATCGAGGTCACACTGAAGGCGGGGAAACCCGTAACGGGACATTTCTCAATACCGGAAACCGGCCCCCTTCTCAATTCATACGTGGCTTCGGGGGTGCGTTCATGTCACGAGTCGGTACGTGCCGAGGATGCCCTGGCCAAGATGCGCCTTGGCATGTATGCCAAGATCCGTGAGGGATCGGCATGGCATGACCTGAAGGAGGTCATTCAGGTGATAACCCGGTTCAAGGCGGACAGCCGCCTTGCGGTACTGGTAAGTGACGATACCCACCCTGATACCCTTATAAGCCTGGGACATCTTGACCACATAGTAAAACGTGCCATTGAGGAAGGTGTGGACCCGGTAACCGCCATTCAGATGGTTACCATCAACACCGCTGAATGTTTCATGATGAGTAAGGACTTCGGAAGCATATCCCCTTCAAAAGTGGCGGATATACTCTTTATAAGCGATCTTGAGAATGTAAATATAGAAAAGGTGATAATCGGTGGTGAGCTTGTGGCTGAAAAGGGAAAGATGCTGCATGAGGATACGCCGGTTACCTATCCCGACTGGTCAAAGAATACGGTGAAGCTGGGTAAAACTCTTTCACCGGATGATTTCAAGGTGGAAGCTATTGGTGATTCTGCCACTGTACGGGTAATGGAGATAGAAGAAGCGAAGGTGGGAACGAAAAGTACCACCGAAACACTTGGCATTGTACACGGGAATATACCCGCTGATGTGAAGAAGGATATCGCCAAGGTTGGACTTTTTGAACGGCACAAAGAAACGGGAACGAGGGGTCTTGGTTTCACGAAGGGGTTTGGTCTGCAGGGGGGTGCTGCCGCCTCAACAGTGGCACATGATTCTCACAATCTGCTTATTGTTGGAATGGACGAAGAAGACATGGCATTTGCCGGAAACGAACTTGTAAAAGCTGGTGGTGGAATGATCGTGGTGAAAGACAAAAAGGTGCTGGCGCTGTTGCCATTACCCGTGGCGGGACTCTTGACAGACCGCCCCGTGGAAGAGGTTCATGCCCAGGTGGAGAAACTTGACGAGGCCTGGAAGGAGTTAGGCTGCAAACTGGTGTCACCCTTTATGACGATGGCATTGCTGGGCCTGCCCGTCCTGCCTGAACTGCGGATAAGTAACAGGGGGCTTGTTGACACCATGAATTTCAAATTTGTGGAGGTGCTGGTATAATCATTTTTTTCTGGTGCGGGCCTGTTTCATCATCTTCCGAAGGGTGTTCTCGCCCAGCTCCAGGTGAGTGACCAGGCGCTTTTCAGTGATGTTTCCAAGGGTGGCCGAGATGATCTTCTCGGCCATGTTGGTTTTACGGCGCATATGCTGAATTGTGGGAATAGTGCACTTGAAGTGACGGGCCAGTTCCCAGTCCCTGTACAGGTATCGTCCGTTTTTCTGTTTCTTGTTGTGTTTGATGAAGTCAACGATCATGTCCTTTGTCCATTCCAGGTTGGAACCATCACCGTAATTATGCTCAATGGATCGGGCCACGTTTCGTTCTGCCGTTCCTTCCATTTTTTTTGATTTCCAGTATGGATGACGGTTACGGGCATGCTTGATGTCCTCGGTGTTGTACCCTGTTTTTTTCAGCCAGTAGCGGGTAACATATGCCTTTCGTCCCGGTGGTATATCCAGGGTTAATGATTTTTCAATATATTCTTTCGGGGTTTTTGCCCGGTAAAGTTTCTTTTCCTCGGCATTAAATTCGGGTTCCATTAATAACCACCTTTTTGAATTAAAAATATACGCGGAAATGAGAACTGTACCGGATGGGTACAGCTATTATAATGGATGAGAAAGGTAACCATTTCAAGAATTTTTTATATATGATCAAGGAATGTGCTCTTCTTCATTCAAAATTGACATTGAAATTTGTGTTATTACTCGATATTTAATTCACCCCCATGTGAAGGAATACGAATGGTATTTGTGTATTTACAAAGAAAAAAGAAATCCTAAAAAGAAAGTGACATCTCTCCACAGGGGGTGATAGTATTGGCAGCAGCAATCAGTACATTTGCCGGAGGACGGTATGAAATTCCCCATGAAGTATAGATGGTATTATATCCCTGTTGTCATCTTGATGGTGATATCAACAGTCACCGTGGGCAGGGCCTACAGGGTGGACGTTGAGGAGATCAGGAAAGCGAAGAAGGTGGAGTTTCAAAACTACCGGGGGAAACTGGGTAAAAAAGAGGCGGTTGCCGAGATCAGGGCCATTGGTAAAAAGCTTGCCGGCACAGGGGAAAAGGGATGGATACGGTTTCACATGAAGTACTCGTTGATCCATGCCCGCTCAGGAAAGGATATAGACAAGCTGGGTGCCGACATCTTCTCCATCGACAAAAATGCCAGGGTGGGGCATGTGAAGAACATACGGCGCATCATCGCCGGGTATCTTTCTGCCATGTATGGATATTCCTCCCGTGACGCCGGGGCACTGGCGTTGTTCCTTACCTACTATAACGCCGTATACAGGGGGGACGTGGAATACCTGGGTGAACGATACAGGGCTGAGGTGATGAAACATGTGACCCATGAGAACGCCGGTCTTGCCCTGAAATATTCACAGTGGCCGGGAAACACCAGAATGCTTATCCCGGTTACCACCGATCCCGGCCGGGGAAAGCTTGATTCTATCGACGCGGACATCATTACCGGCGATCACATCAGGCGGGAGATTCGCAAGGATGATACCCATATACCCGAAAGAAAGGACATGGTAGACCTGAAGAAACGGGTACTTGAAAAGGATAAGGACGAGCTCAGGGAAGAGAAGCGGGATCTGAAAGAGGAAAAACGTGACCTTGAGGAAAAGCGGAAAGAACAGGAAGAACAGAAAAGAGAGGTAGCAGAAGAGAAGAAAAAAACCCCCGATGAAACCACGCAGGAAAAGATTAAAAAGAAAGAAGAGGAAATAAAAAAAGAGGAAAAAGAGATCAGGAAGAAGGAAAGAGAAGTAGCTGAAAAAGAAGACCAGATCCAGCAGAAAGAAGAGGAAATTACTCAAAGGGAAGAGAAGCTGAAAGAAGAAGAGAAGGAGATAGAGGAGGACGAACTGCGACGTGATATTGAAGAGGAACCTGACAGGGCGAAGAAGAAGCTGCTGGAAAAAGAAGCAGAACTGGATGTCCGTGAAGACAGGCTGCGTGAGGAAAAGTCAGACGAGAAGATCTTCGGACTGAAGCTGTACTACCTGAAGATCAATGAATACCTTGAAGGAGGGCATTACAACAACGAGCTTATCATGATCGATGCGGCGTCCCGCAGGGTGCTTTTCAGTTCACCTGTAACCAATATATGCGGCAGAAAGTATGACGTGTTTTCCGGCGGGGTTATTGTGATCACCCATCTTGGAAGTCATAAAGAAGGACACCGGCTTACCCTCGTAGACCGGAAAACACTGAAAGCCCTGAAGCATGGCAGTGATCACATATTCTGGCGTAGTTTTGTCGAGGTGAGGGACGGTTCAATATACGCCATACTGTATGATGATGGACGTCACTATCTTGGCAGGTTTAACGAAAACCTGAAACTGGAGGCCCGCTCAAAAGTTGAGATAGACCGTGACACCTTCATAAGCTTCTTCGAGGATTCCATATATATTAACAGGAAAGACAAGACGGTCATCGTGCTGCAACGTGATGATCTCTCCCTGGTGGGAGAAGTTGCCCCATAAAAATATCTTGACATATTGTCTTACAAGTTATACATTCCACCCAGTCGGTATATCTTCCGTTCAGTCGGTTTACTGCACCCATTAATGCGTATCTTCAAAGGGCATACCACTCTCCATGCCGAACCTGTAAACCGATACTTACGATCACCATTACATTCACCTGATGATGCATAGTACTCCCTGTACCGGCATCCCATTATTGTGGTTGGTTGTACAATCATGATCAAGGAGGTGTGCCCGCATGCATAATATCACACTGGAGTCCATTCGCAGGGGGCAGATCCTGGACGCTACCCTTCGTACCATATCTGAGATGGGAATTCAGCGGGTAACGCTGGATGACATTGCTGCCGCCTCGGGCCTGTCAAAAGGGGGCCTGGCGCATTATTTCGCTACAAAGGAAATACTATTCAGGGAAGCCTTCAGGGAATTCTTCGAGCGGATTTTTTTACGCAGCCGGCAGACCATGGATTCCTGTCATACCCCCCTTCAAAAACTACTATCATTCGGCTGGCTGTATAACTGGGACGACCCCGACGTGAACATCGGGTATCCCGTGTTGTTTGATTGCATGGCGCTGGCGGCGCATGACGAAGAATACAGGACTCTCTTTCATGAATGGGTGAACAGCTGGATCAGCATGCTTGCCGATGCCATCGTCGAGGGAAATAATTCAGGAGAGTTCAACATCACGGAGGTGGACGGGGCCGCACGGGCCATATCATCGGTATATCATGGCATTGCCGTGCGATGGTACCTTGACAGGAGCAGCCATTCATCGGAGTGGGCCATCATGTCATTCACCAGGGCCATTTACGGATTACTGAAGAAACAGCTGCAGTAAAAACAAAAAAATGGAGGCGCATTATGGCAGTTTTTGAAAATACGCAGAAAATGTACGAGGTTCTTGGATCGCTGTTTGAAACATTACTGAAAGACCCGGATGCAGGACCCAAATATGTAGACTCCGGGATTATTATCAAGTTTGCCATCAACAATCCTGACGGTGCCATATGGCTTACCGACGAGGGTACGGTGGTATGCGGTGATTGTGACAAGAAGGCCACCATCGAAATGACCTTAAGCGGGGACACCTGCCACCGGTTCTGGCTTCAGGACGTGTCCCTCCCCATCGCCCTTTCAAAAGGCCTTATCAAGGCAAAGGGGCCAATGCCGAAGGTGCTGAAGCTGCTCCCCCTGTTAAAACCCGCTTACGCTGCCTATCCGGCTATCGCGAAACAGCACAACATCAGCCTGTAGGAGGTCTACATGAGCATGGAACGAAGCATGAAGCAATTCGAAGATGACAGGAGAGAAGCGGTAAAACTGGCAGCCAGGCTGTTACTGGCTTCCGGCACCACCGCACCGCGGGTTGGCGGGGTTGGTGAATGCACCATCCACATTCTTGACGATCCCTGTGATATTGAAGACCTGTGCCAGGCCGTGGAAGGCATGGCAGCGGAGAGCAAGTCATGGGGCAATACTTTTCCCCGGGACGCCGCCATACTGCGGGACGCGGACGCGGTGCTCATTCTTACCTCTTTGCGCAGTCTTACCGATCCGGCGGACATCAACTGCAACATGTGCGGCAAGCTTACCTGCGAGTACCTGCGTGAAGCGGAGCGCATCCCCGCCGGAGAGGGGGTGGCCTACCCGGGGCCCCTTTGCATATTCCGGGCTAATAACGTGGCATATGCCATCGACGGGGTGGTATCACAGGCCCGTAACCTGGGTATCGACTACGGGGTGTACTGGTCTGCGGGGGCGGCCGCCATGCGGATGGGGATCGTGCCAAGGGATACGGGATTTGCCGTGGCCATTGGTATATCGGTTACCGAAAAGAGCCCCTTCAGGGACATTCCCTTCAGGTACCAGGAGATCAACGAGCGAACCATGAATGATCGTATCATCAGGCGGCTCTGGCCGCAGTTCCGCTCAATTTACAGTTAGAAAAGGCAAGGAGGAATATATGGCAGTCAGGGAAATGAGTGATCTTATACAGCATGGACTTGACCGTGCGGTTGAGATGATGGCGGTTGCCGCCAATAACAGTTTTCGTTTCGGCAGAAAGAGCACCCTCAAGCTCATCACCGTGGGAAACGAGGAGATGACGGAGATCGGGGAGTTCTGCTATTCCATGGCGGACATGTCCCCGCTTGCTGCCCGTGACGGCAGGTTCGTTATGGAATTGATAAAGGAACCATGCGTCCTCATGCTCCTGGGGGACAAGCGAAAATCAGACTTTAATTATAATTGCGGCGCGTGCGGGTATCGCACCTGCGCTGAGCTGAACAAGGCGGAAGAGATGGAGTCGCTCACCGCCAGGGGGCCAAGCTGCCAGTTCAAGAACCTGAACCTTAACATGGCAACCAGCGCCGCCGCGTGCATGGCATGGCGGCTTGGGCTGCATTGCAGGGTGTTCAGCACACTGGCCATGGCAGCCCTGGCCATGAACATCATCGAGGACGTTGATATCGTATCAAGCGTTTCGGTGAGCGTGGCCAAAGAGGATCCCTACTTCGACCGGCACAAGTTCTGGACGAAGGAACACTGGGACGAAATTTTCGACAAGGAATTCCCCACCTTTACCAGGGGGTTCATAGGCGCCATCGAAGATTAACCTGCTCAGTGGTAGATTTTGTCAACACATTGGGCAGACTCATCACGGCACGGGATGAAGAAGGCGGCTGAATATTTTAAAGGAGGCAGGTATGACGACGAAGGCCCATTTAAATCCGGTAATCGCCTCGCACCTGGTTGAAGTAAAAGCGGACGAGGTGCCGGATACTGAAATATACATAATCGAACGGGGTGATCACGGTGAAGACGTGCTCACCTATGGCAGCATTGACGAGAATGCCAACAGGATGGCCCGCATGCTGCTTGACAACGGCATCGGGAAGGGTGACCCATTTGCCGTGTTCATGCGGAACTACCCGGAATTCATTTACAGTCTCATCGCCGGCACCACCATCGGCGCCATCATGGTGCCCATTGATCCACGCTCAAAGGGAGAACGCCTGGCGTTTTTATTGAATAACAGCAGGGTGAAGGGGGCCATCGTCTCTGGTGAATGCCTGGGGCAGCTTGAAGAGGTGATCGGACAGGTGCCGGAGTTGAAATTCACGGCGGTGGCATACCAGCGTGACCAGGACATGGCTGTATCTTCAAAATACCATTCTGTAAACGAGACCCTGGAAGCGTCTTCCTGGCAAAGGGTTGAACAGGGTATCATGGACGTGCGCCATCCCATGCAGATCATCTATACCTCGGGTACCACGGGTAATCCAAAGGGGGTGACCATACGCAACAACCGGACGGGGCTTTTTAACATCCTCAACCGGCTGGTATGGAAATACAAAAAAGACGATGTCCTCTACAACGGGCTTTCCCTCACCCACGGGAACGCGCAGGCGGTCACCCTGTTTCCCGCCCTCGCGCTGGGTATCAAGGCAGTATTCAGTCCTCGTTTCACCCGCAGCAGGATATGGGACATCTGCCGCAGGTACGGGTGCACGTCCTTCTCCATGCTGGGGGGGATGATGGCGGGGGTGTTCAATGAACCGGAAAAGCCTGATGATGCGGATAACCCGGTGAGAACCGTTATAAGCGCCGGTACACCCGCCCCCATCTGGGAGGCATTTGAGAAGCGGTTCGACGTGAATATACTGGAGTGGTACGGCTCGGTGGAAGGGGGGTTCGCCTACAAGCCGGTAGGACAGGGGCCCGTGGGGTCTTTCGGCAAACCGGTTCCGGGGGTAATGGAATTTAAAATCGTAGATGACGAGGATCAGCAGGTGGCTCCCGGCGAAACAGGTGAACTCATCTGCAGGCTGCTAAAGGGAGAGACAAAGGTGGATTACCTCGGAAAGCCGGAGGAGTCAGAAGAAAAGACCCGCGGCGGCTGGCTGCGCACCGGGGACATGGTGCACCGGGACGAGAAGGGGTGGTATTTCTTCGATTACCGCAAGGGGTCAGAGCTACGCCGCTCGGGAGACTTCATTCAGCCCGAGTACATAGAGACAGTGATCGGTCAGCACCCGGACGTGAGCGAGGTGTGTGTCTACGGTATCCCGGCCTTATCGGGGGCTCCCGGGGAAAGTGACCTGGTAATGGCATTGTCCCCCTTTACCGGGAAGAAGATTGATCCCGCATCCATTTACGCCATGTGCAAAGAAAAGCTTGAGGCAAACTTCATACCCTCCTGGCTGCAGCTGGTAGACGACATTCCCAAGACCCTGACAGAGAAACCCCTTGCCCGTGTGCTGAAAGAGGACTTCCAGAAGGGAGAAGGTGATATTCATAAATTCGAGGATTATAAATAAAACCGGAGGATACCATGCAGGCAACATACACGGAACTTGACATAGAATTGACCGATGAACACCTGGCCCTCAAGGAGAACATACATAAATTCGCGGTGAACGTGCTGCGCCCCGCATCCATCGAACTTGACCGGATGACGCCGGAGGAGGTGGTGGCACCGGGATCGCTGTTCTGGAAGGTGATGGCGCAGATGTACCAGCAGGGCTACCACACGGCACTTATCACCGACGAGTACGGCGGCATGGGGCTTGACCCCATGGCCAATCACATATTCTGGGAAGAGCTGGCTTACGGCAGCGTGGGATTTGCGGTGTCACTGGGATGCAGCACCTTCTCGGCGTTTTACGCCACCATGATGGGGGATGACGCCCTCATCGACCGCTTTGTTCTTCCCTACGTGGAGTGCAAAGATGCCAGCATCATGAGCTGCTGGGGGATCACCGAGCCTGATCACGGCTCTGACAACCTGATGCCCCGTACCAGCTTCTTCAGGGACGCAGGGGTTACCCAGCAGGTGCGGGCCACGAAGAAGGACGGCTACTGGGTGGTAAGCGGACAGAAGTCAGCCTGGGTGTCCAACGGCCCGGTGGCCTCTGACTGCGCACTGTTCGTGAACCTGGATCCCTCCATGGGAATGTCCGGCGGGGGCATATGCCTTATCGACCTTGACCAGCCCGGCGTGACCAGGGGAAAGCCCCTTGACAAGATGGGACAGCGTGAACTCCCGCAGGGTGAGATATTCTTTGACGGGGTAGAGGTGCCGGAGAACCAGATGATCATCGACCCGGAAAGCTACGAGATGTTCACCGAGCTTACCCTGGCCCACGCCAACGCCACCATGGGTGCCTACTTCACCGGTGTTGCCCAGGCTGCATACGACCTGGCGGTGCAGTACAGCAAAGAACGTATTCAGGGAGGACGCAGGCTGTGCGAGCATCAGTGGGTACAGAAGAAGATCTTCGATCTTTTCGTAAAGATCGAATCAGCCCGGGCCCTGTCACGTGCAGCCATGATATACAACATGAATACCACCCCGCCCGACGCAAAGTACTCCATCGCGGCGAAGGTGCACTGCACCGAGGTTGCCTTCCAGGTGGCAAGCGACGTGATACAGATATTCGGGGGCTACGGCCTGAGCAAAGAGTATCCCATCGAGAAGATTTTCCGTGACGCACGGGCGGGTATGATAGAGGACGGTTCAAACGATACCCTCTCAATAACTGCCGGCAACATGATACTGAACGGGGAGGATGAGTAAATGCAGAATGTCTACATAATCGGCTCGGGGATGATCAGGTTCAACAAGTACCCGGACGGCAGCGTGCGGGGCATGGCGGAGGAGGCCATAAACAGGGCACTGGCTGATGCCGGCATTGAAAAGACGCAGCTGCAGGCGGCGTATTTTTCCAACACATTCTGGGGCATGTTTACCAACCAGCATTCAATACGGGGACAGGTGGTATTTCGCAACATGGGGATTGACCGCATACCGGTGACCAATGTTGAGAACGCCTGTGCAGGGGCATCGACGGCTTTGCACCTGGCATATACGGGGGTGCGTGCTGGCATGTTCGACGTGGCCATTGCCGTTGGCTCTGAGAAGATCACCCACGAAAACAAGGGGGTATCCATGGGGGCCTACGCCTCGTGTATGGACGTGGAAAATTTCGACAAACACATACAGATGATCATGGATGTGGGGAAAACCTTTAAGATAAAGATACCCGGACAGGAGGGGTCAGAGCCCGGGCAGGGGAGAAGCATATTCATGGATGCCTACGCCATGGGTGCCCGCTGGCACATGGACCGCTACGGCTCCACGCAACAGCAGCTGGCACATATCTGTGCCAAGAATCACTTTCATGGCTCACTCAACCCCATGTCACAGTACCAGAATACCATGACGGCCGAAGAGGTGCTGGCAGACAAGGAGGTTGCGTGGCCCCTAACCCGCCCAATGTGTGCACCCATCGGGGACGGGGCCGCGGCAGCCATTATATGCTCTGATTCCTTTTTGAAAAAACTGAAGGGGGCCCGGCCGGTAAAGATACGTGCCTCGGTGCTGGGCCAGGGCAGCGACCGGGATCTCGATGGTGAAGATATCGGGAAGCGATTGTCTATGCAGGCCTACCAGGCAGCAGGGACAGGGCCGGAGGACATAGATCTTGCCGAACTTCACGATGCCACCTCCTGGGGGGAACTGCATCAATGCGAGGTGATGGGTTTCTGTCCGGAGGGAGAAGGTGGTCCATATGCCCTCTCCGGTGCCACCAGGCTTGGCGGTGAGAAGCCCATCAACACCAGCGGCGGCCTGGAATGCCGGGGGCACCCTATCGGGGCATCGGGGCTTGCCCAGGTACACGAGCTGGTTGAGCAGCTGCGGGGTGATGCCGGTAAGCGCCAGGTTGAAGGGGCACGCATGGGACTGGCGGAGAACGGAGGCGGCAACATCGGGGTGGAAGAGGCCGCCATGTGCGTGCACATACTGGAGAAATGCTGACATATGTACAGCCTGGAAGGAAAGAAGGTTTTCATCACCGGTTCATCATCCGGTATCGGGCGGGAACTGGCACTGGAATGCGCGCGGCTCGGGGCGTTTTGCGTGCTGCATTCCCATCCGGATGGTGAGGATGACCTGCGGAAGGTGTCCAGCCTGTTGGAGGATATAACAGGGGTCAGAGCCCCATGGTTTACTGCGGATCTGTCCCTGCCGGAAGGTCCACGTCAGGCATGCGAGGGGGTCAGAGCCCTGGTTGATCACGTGGACGTGCTGGTAAACAACGCCGGATTGATGCTGTACGGGAACTTCCATGAACTGGGTCGGGATGAACAGGACAGGCTTTTCATGGTGAATGCCCGTGCCTGCATGATACTGATGCGCCTTTTCCTGGAGGACATGGTGCAGCGGGGCAGCGGCAGGGTGTTGAACGTCTGTTCCACCTCTGCTTTTCAGCCCTCCGCCCATCATGCCCTGTACGGTGCCACCAAGGCCTTCATACAGAGCCTGAGCGAAGGGGTGCAGCAGGAATTGCGTGGAACCGGGGTGAGTGTGCACACTCTCAAACCGCCATATACCGATACCCCCCTGCTCCATGGCAGGGATTTCCCGGAAAAGGTGTTATGGTACCGCATTGGGGGCCTGATGAAGCCTGATGATGTTGCCAGAAAGGGGGTCAGAGCCTTCATGCGGGGAAAAGGGCTGTACATCCCCGGTTTTCGAAACAGGTTTATTCACCTGTTCCTACCCAGGATAATGCCGAGAAGACTGGCTGCAGCTATCTCGTATTATGTATTACGGTGATATTGGAAGGGTCAGAGCCTCTGTGGTAAATCCGTTTACTGGGATTATATAGCCGCGATGATCTCTTTGGCGAAGTAAAATGTAAGCACCGCAGCGTAGATGAGTTTCATGCCGCTTCCAATGAGAAAACCCATGAATGAACCAAGGCCCGAACGTATGGCTTTGCGGGTGTTGTTCTCGTGTATCATCTCGGCGATAAATGCCCCCATGAAGGGTCCAAGGATGATGCCGAAAGGGGGAAATATAAATATACCTACGAAGGTGCCGATCATGGCCCCCCGAACCCCCATCTGCGAGCCGCCGAACCGTTTGGTTCCCCATGAAGGAACCACGTAGTCAAGCAGGGTGATGACCACTGCCAGTATGCCGGTAATGATCAGGAAGTTGGTGCCATACTGCACAAAGGTTGTCAGGTGCAGGGCGATAATGCCCAGGAAGGCAAGAGGGGGGCCAGGCAGAACAGGTAAAAGTGCCCCGATCAGTCCCATAAGAATAAGAATAATTCCGGCGATAATTAAGATGACATCCATAAGCTATAAATACTCCTCTTCAAATTGTGCGTTTGATAATATATTAAAGTACCTGTTCAGTCCTGACAATGCAAAAATTTCTTCAACATTTTCATTTATTCCATAAAGTATCAGTTCAATGTCTTTTATGATGGTAGACCGTGAGAACTTTACCAGCCCGCTGATGCCGGTGAGATCCACCTGGTACACATGAGTAAAATCAATGGCTACCACGAAGGGCCGCCGTGACAGCATCTCATTCAGTGCCTTTTCAAGTATGCCGTAGGTATTGATATTGATCTCACCCTTTACATGACAGGTAAGAATAGTGCCAAGATCATCAATTGTATAAGTTAACATGTGTTTAGTCCACCATCAGTTATAATTTTACAGTAATCATAAGAGGGATACCTGCACCAAAAAAGCCGGGTATACGGTTCGTTTTTCCTGCATCACGAACATACAGTAGTAAGTATTATATGAATTACAAGTAAAAAATTATGATGGCGAATTCAGTAGTTGAAACTCAATGTAGTAGCAGCCTTCAGGCAATTATAGGTAGGTCATGCATCATATCTCAATGCGGCAGCTATCTTCAATAGTCTGAATCAGGATTCACAGGATTATTGGATTTCCAGGATAACGGATTGATCATGTTGCTGCGAGGAATACTAATCCTGTTAATCCTCAAATCCTGAAAATCCTGATTCAGACATATTAGTGTTCCATCTGGAATTTACGTCTAAAAGGGGGAGAGGATGTGTGTGCCAGCGATTCTGGCAGGTGCACATACATACCGCGCATCATGGCTACATGATAAACCTGCAAGCTACATCCAGGCAAGCCCTCTTTAGTGAAGGGGGCGACGCAGCGCGTCGGGGATTTCGTTACGTTTCATGAAACCAGCAGGCATAATGAATAGCCCC
>CAZVRB010000029.1:0-14701 GCA_964629365.1 uncultured Leptospiraceae bacterium | reverse complement strand
ACAGTTTTCCAGAATATCGGATAAAAACGGGGGATGGTATCAACCAGTTTCCATTTCATTCCGTGAAAATACCACATGTGTATTTGCCGGTAACAGTACATGTAATACTGGTCAACACAGTCGGAAATGGTAATGGCGGGGTCGATCTCACCATTGCTGATACCCCTGTTGTATACATCGATGATTACCGAGTAGGCGTCTTCACGAATGTAGGAGGGTTCACGCATCCAGCTGCGCAGGGGGATGGTGATAAAAGCGGTAACCGCCACGCCGGGATTGTTGTCATAGTAATCGAGGGTGACCCAGAATATCTTGCGGATTATTTCTTTCGTGCTTTCAAGGCCCTGTATGTGCAGGTTCACCAGCCTGGCAATTTCACTTATCTTCTCATCCAGTATGGTGAACAGCAGGTCTTCCTTGGAGGAGTAATACTTGTATATGGTGCTGGGGCTTATCCCTGATTTTTTGTAGATCTCACGGATATTTACATGGTGAAAGTCTTCCCTTGAGAAAAGCTCAAGAACGGCGGGATACAGCCGATCTTTGAGCTTCTGGGGAAGGGGCAGTCGTTCTCGTGTCGCGTTTTCCATGATGTGATGATGGCTCCCGTATTCTGAAAATGCAAGAAGATTATTCACGCATGGTAACAAGGCCGTCCCGTATGGCTTTCTTGCCGGAGTTGTTCAGCACGTTGAAAGGTACTCCCCCCGTTTCAGGATCAGGTCCGGCCTGGTCTGACTGTATGGTTATACCGGTTCCCGGCAGCACCATGTCGGTGAACCTGCAGGCGATGGACTGTATCCTTTCCGCGTCACCCGCCGCGAAGGTGTTGGTGATCTCCCTTGCGGCCAGTGCCAGTGTGGCGGTTCCCTGCAGTATAATGCCGGGCAGCCCCACCTCGTGGGCGAACTTCACCGATGTATGTATGGGGAAATATATCCCGGTGCACCCGTCGTAAATATATGGAAGAAGGGGGTCGATATGCACTTTCTTTTCCCATCCGCCTTCTTCCTGTTTACCGGCGTAACGGGGAAGGGGGGGGACGTCACTCTCACCCCGTGCCTCTCCCTCGCATTCCACACCCCGCATCAGTCCGCCGATATGCTCGGTAAACACCGGGGTATGGTTGTGATCGGTGGCGTCGAAACGGATGATCACGTGGGTGCCCGCCCTGTGGGGGATTATGGCGGCGATTTTTCCCCTGACAGTAAGCCGGTCGCCCGGCCGCACCAGCCGGTGCAGCCGGAGATGCTCGGTGTAATGTACCTGTGTGCGTATCACCTCGACGGGGAAGGTATCTGAATCTACATACTCCCACAACCGTTCGGTAATGGGCCAGGTGACGGCCACGCAGAACATGGGAGGGGCCACGATGCCCCCGTCACGTTCGTCATTCATAAACAGGGGGTTGTTGTCCCCTGTTGCCGCGGCGAAATTCATGATGTCACGCCAGTTAATGGTAGTAGTGTATTCCCTGAGTGGTGTGCCCACAAAATCTGAACTCAGTTTCATGTGTTCCCCCGTGTTACTCTCCCGCAAGTGTCTTCTTCGCGTCGTTTCGAAGTGCTTCCTTGTCAATCTTCCCGTTTGGCAAGAGGGGCAGGGAGGCCTGCACAAAGAACCTTTTGGGAACCTTGTAATTGGCCAGTTTTTCACGGCACAGTTCCCTGAGGGCCTCTTCGGTGGTCTCCTTGCCCGGTTGCAGCATGATATAGGCCCATGCCACTTCCTGGAAGGTGGGATCAGGAACAGCGATAACGGCGGCAAAGAGCACCGAGTCGTTCAATTCGATCACCTCCTCGACTTCACGGGGATAGACATTCTCGCCCCCGGTCTTGAACATCTCGGTTGTTCTGCCGGTGATGTGAATGTAGCCGCGGTCATCCTTGAAGGCAACATCACCCGTATAGTACCATCCCTCACTGTCAAGCACCCGGGCTGTCTCTTCGGGCTTGTTCCAGTAGCGGGAAAACATGAATGACCCCCGAACCGCTATCTCGCCGATCTCACCGTCGGGAAGCTCTTTCCTTTCCTTGTCGACGATCTTCAGTTCAAATGGGGGGGCGATTTTACCTGCCGTATGCAGCAGGGTATCAATGTCATCTTCTTTATCGGTATAGGTGACGAACCCGCATACCTCGGTACTGCCGTAGCCGGTGATGAGTTTGGCGCCGTTTTTCTCGCATATACCCGACAGGATGTTTACCATCAGGGCGGGGGCGGCCGAACCTGCCCAGACGAAGCCTTCAATGCTGCCCATATCTGTTTCCCAGAATTCCTTTTGCTGAAACTGAAGCAGAAACATGACGGGAACCTGTCCGATAACGTTCAATTTTTCTTTCTCCATCATTTTTATGGACTCAACGGGATCAAACCTGTCCATTAACACCAGGCAGCCCCCTGAGAGGATGCCGGCAAATCCTATCTCCACGTCGGCTGCCACGTGATTGATGGGGAAGTGCAGCAATGCCCTTTTGCCGGGTGCAAAATAAAACTTCTCTTTCTCAATTTTAATGTTTTCGATAATGCTTCTGTGGGTATGCACCACACCCTTGGGTTTACCGGTTGACCCGGATGTGTACATGAGAAGTGCATCGTCGGTGTCTTCTGTGCTGCTGCTTCGTTCTTCCAGGAGGGAGTTCATCTGCTCGCGTTCTTTGTCCACGTATTCACTGTATTGTTCGGTGCCCTCAATGGGATCTCCTATGACAAGAACTTTCTTTAGAAAGGAAAACTCTTTCATAAGGGTTGTGATGTTCTCTGACAGGTCGTTGTCCATGTAGCTGCTGAGGGTTATGAGCACCGCCGGCTGGCTGTCCCCTACCTGGTAGCGCAGTTCGTCAAGGGTGAACTTGGGGTTGAGTCCCAGCCATATGGCGCCGATCTTGTTGGCTGCCATGTAGGTAACCGGAAACTCCGTGCGTGCCATTGACAGCATGGCAACGCGGTCTCCCTTCCCTACACCTGCCTCCAGGAAGGCCTTTGCCGCCCGGTCTACCTGGTTCTTTGTGTCCTGCCAGGTGAGCCTGTCCTCTTCAAATACCAGGGCCTCGGCATCGGGTGTTTCATGGGCCCATTTTTCAACATAATGCCATGTGAGTGAAAGATCCTTCCACGTCATCGCGAACCTCCGTTTTATCTGTTATGTGAACGCAATGGTGCAGGTTATGGTAGAAACGACATTCTTTACTGTAAAAAAGAACCTGTCAATACAAAAACATTGTTACGTAATATCAATAAAATCGTAACATTGTTTTTTTGCGTCCCAGCTCTCCCCCTGGTTCCCTGAAAATTACAGCTCATTTCGGAATGTTGGGAAAAACTATCAAAATATATTTTTAAGACTTTAAATATATGAAACCGCCCGCTTCGCTCGATAAACGCAGATAAACGCAGATGATGGTAATAATTATCAATTATTAACGATAATCCGCGTTAATCTGCGTTTATCTGCGGTTAAAATAATTATGTAAATTGCTATCTCATGGATTTTTGTTATTCAGAACTGTTTTACATTCCCAATAGTCCGGAAAGAGTGAAAAATACTTTCTATAAATTCTGCCCCCTGCTACAATTGGGCATGCGTATCACTACAAATATATCTGCTTCGCAATTAATCCGTCTTCCTGACCTGCGCGTTTTTTTCGTATGCGCGGTGATCCTTTCAGCAGGGTGCACCGCCGGTAACGGCTGCCTTGAACAAAAGCTGCAACCTTCACCAGTGGAGAAGAATATGAAACGTGCCGGCCTGGTTGACGTGAAAACAGTTGACCCCGATATCATGGTTGATCTGCGGTATTCCACCGAAAGTAATTTTCTGGGTAGTGACGTGTACGGTGCAATGGATCAATGCTACCTGCAGCCGGAGGTGGCCCGCATGCTGAAAAAGGCCCATGAAATTCTCAGAACACGATGTCCGCAGTGCAGGCTGGTGGTGCTTGACGGTGCCCGGCCACGACAGGTGCAGCAGAAGATGTGGAATGCGGTGATGGGCACCGAAAAAGAAAAATACGTGGCAGACCCTTCACGGGGATCCAACCATAATTACGGGGCGGCGGTGGATGTCACCATAGCCAGGGTGTTTTCCGGACGGCTGGAGGACTACGAACTCCTTGACATGGGAACGGAATTTGATCACATGGGCCCACTGGCCCAGCCCCGTTACGAAAGCCGCTACGCGGCACGGGGATTGTTGAGCGCCCTGCAGGTACGCAACAGGAAGCTTCTGCGTGAGGTGATGGAAGGGGCGGGATTCAAATCCATACTGAGTGAGTGGTGGCATTTCAATGCCTTCAGCAAAGACGAGATACGCAGACGATATACTATCATAGAATAACAGCGGTTGTAATGAATATACTCATCGTCGAACCATTCTTTTCCGGCTCACACGCCCAGTGGGCCCGCGAGATCCAGAAGTTCAGCAGGCATGATGTGTCGATGCTTACCATGACCGGCCGTAACTGGAAATGGCGCATGCACGGGGGGTCTGTTACCCTGGCACGCAAGTTTCTGGAAAGCGATCACGTCCCCGATCTTATTCTTGCTACCGACATGCTTGACCTTGCGGGTTTTATGGGGCTTGCCCGTAAAAAACTGGGTAATATACCGGTGGCCATATATTTTCACGAGAACCAGCTTACCTATCCATGGTCGCCCAATGACCGTGACCGCAGAAAAAACCGCGATCACCATTACGGTTTCATAAATATACAGTCCGCGCTGGCAGCAGACCGGGTGCTTTTTAACTCGCACTTTCACATGCGGTCTTTTTTGGGGGCCATTCCCGGTTTTCTGAAATCCTTCCCTGATTACAATGAGCCTGGAGTGGTTGAGATTATCCGAGAGAAAAGCAGCGTGCTTCCCCTGGGGATGGACCTGGCCCGTTTTGATGACGTAGAAGCCGATGATGATATGCCAGGCAGGGGCGATGATAAAGAGCTGTTATTATGGAACCATCGCTGGGAATACGACAAGAACCCGGGGGAGTTCTTTGATGTTATGTATTCCCTCGAGAAAAAGGGTACCGGCTTTTCGCTGGCCCTGCTGGGAGAAGAGAAGGGGAGCACCCACGACGCATTCGTGAAAGCTAAAAAGAAGCTTTCCCACCGTATTCGGCAGTTCGGTTATGCCCCTTCATTCAGGGAGTATGCCCTGTGGCTATGGGAGGCGGGCCTTCTTCCGGTCACCTCCAACCAGGACTTCTTCGGCATCAGCATCATGGAGGCCATGTACTGCCGCTGCGTCCCCCTCCTTCCCCGCCGTCTCACCTACCCGGAGTTGATCCCCGAAAGTGAGTTTCCCCGTGTCTTCTATGACACGCCGGATGAGCTTCTCTCCAAGCTTGAACAATTTATCGCAAGCGGCCCCCCCTACAACCCAAACGCCTTCCGCCAAATCGCCGCCCGCTACGACTGGTCCAGAATGATCTCAACTTACGATGATCTCTTTGAACGGATTTACCACAGAGGCACAGAGGAGGCAAAGAAAATAATAGTGACGGGTGACGGGTGACGGGTTAAGTCTTGGATTAGATATACATTTTCTTAGCCTGCAAAATCTTATTTTTAAACTTAACTTAACAACTATATAACACAGAACCGCGAGGAACTCTGATCCCTCTAAACCCGTCACCACTTTACTCTTTGTGCCCTCTGTGCCTTAGCGGTGAATCTTTTAACATTTTTTTGTTGACATACAAGCATACTTAATTTATTTTATAACAAACGTTCGATATAAATAAATGGGGGTTTGGGAGATGAAAGATCTTGAGGGAACACAGTTTGATGCCATCGTGGTGGGCACCGGTCCGGGTGGGGCCACCGTGGCGAAGGAGTTGTCGGCGAAGAAAAAGAATGTACTGATGCTTGAATGGGGGAGCAGTGCCCCCATAAAGGGAACCACGCTGCAGGCCGCGTTTATGGCGGGGATCCCGGGACGGAGTGCGCTGATTACCTACGGCGGCCTCGCCATGGTGCGGGGTATCGTGATGGGAGGAAGCTCGGTATTGTATTACGCCACCGCCTTTGATCCTCCCCATGACATGTTGAAATCATACGGTATCGATATACGAAAAGAAGTAGAGCAGACGAAAAAGGAGTTACCGGTTGCCCCCATGAAGGATGAACTTGTGGGGCCCATGGCAAGCCGTATCATGGATACTGCCCGCGACCTCGGGTATGACTGGAACAAGCTGCCCAAGTTTCTCTACCAGGACAGGTGCAAAACTGACTGCGACAAGTGCACGCTGGGGTGTCCCTACGAGGCGAAATGGAACGCCCGCATGTATGTTGACGAGGCGCTGAATAACGGGGCACAGCTGATAGATCATGCCAGGGTGAAGCGGGTGATCACCGAGGGAAACACCGCAACCGGCGTTGAGTTTTCCCGCTGGGGTAAATCCTACAAGGCATTCGCACCGGTGGTGATTATGGCCGCGGGGGGCATCGGGTCGCCGGTGATACTGAGAAACAGCGGCCTTACAGGCGCGGGCTATGATTTTTTCTACGACCCGCTGATCGCCGTGATGGGAACGGTAAAAGACATAAAGGGGGGACGTGAATTCCCCATGGCGGCAGGTATGCATTTTCCCGAAGAGGGGTACGTGATGACCGACATGACCATTCCACGCCTGCTCTACCAGGGATTCACCGCCGAGGTGTTCAGGTTTGACAGGCTTTTCTCTCATTCCCGTACATTGCAGATAATGGTAAAAGCAAAGGACAGCCTGGGGGGAAAACTTACCAATAGCGGCGGCGTGCGCAAAAAACTGGCAAAAGATGACAGGGGAAAACTGCTGCATGGTGCAGACCGTGCCCGCGAAATACTGAAACACGCCGGGGCAAAGCATATCTACAAGAGCTGGTATATCGCAGCACACCCCGGCGGAACGGTACGGGTGGGGGACATGCTGGATGCCAACCTGAAAACCGAATACGACAACCTCTACGTGTGTGACTGTTCGGTGATACCCGAAGCGTGGGGACTGCCCCCAACCCTTACCCTGGTTGGACTGGGTAAAAGGCTGGCAGGGCATCTTACCGCCGGTGGGGCGAAAAAAACAGGAAAGAAAAAGGGAGCCGTATAATGCCGAAGATCGTTGATCATGACCAGCACAGGGAAGAGCTCTTGAACAGCTGCTTTACCCTGTTTGCCACGAAAGGGTTTTCCGATGTGACCATGCGTGAGATTGCCGATGAACTGGGTGTCTCAACGGGTACATTGTATCATTATTTTCACAGCAAACAGGGTATTCTTGAACAGATGTTTCAAATGGTAAATGTTCGCGACGTGAACCAGGCGCTTACCATGATGGACGAGTCATTGTCAAAAATTGAACGGATCAAAAGATTCCTGGTTTTTGTGCGGGAGCGAAGGGAGTATTTTCAAAATCTTCTTTTTATCACCATAGAATATTTCAGGCATCGCACCATGGATGAGGCGGGGGATGTGCTGCAGGATTTTGCCGACTTCTACCGCAGGGCCATGGCTGATAATATTCAACTGCCCCAAGAGCTGGCTGATTTCCTGTTCATTTACCTGAACGGATTGATGTACCATGTACGGTTGTTCCCGAAGTCGGTAGATGTGGATGAACAACTGCGCCTGGTTGAAAATATGATTGAATGCATGATAACCAGCAGCTCGAAGCCGGGCTGATGTGCCAACATGGAGGATGTATGAACTACGATGTGTCCAGAATAGTGAAAACCCGGCCTTTTCGAAAAATGATGGCAGATATCATTCCAGGCCTGGCCGGGGCCTGGTGGGGAAAGAACCCGGTAAAAAAAATAATCGCCATGCCGGTTGTTCGTGGATTTCAAAAAGCATTTTCCACCTCACCCGGCCACGGGGGCAGTAACGGGGGCCTGTCGTCTGAAGAGGTGGTGGATCTGGGGGTCAACCTCTCGGGAATGTGTGTGCAGGTGGCCCACGCGATAACCGAATCGGTGCAATCACTGACGCCGCAGGAAAGGGAAGAGCTTCTCTCGGGTATCACGAAAAATATGAGCGGTGAGGAGGTGTCCTCTCTCCTGTCCCGTTGGTGTGAAATTGTAAACCAGGTGTATGATCACAATCCCAACCTGCTTGCCCAGAGCCTTGAAGAGCCCATACGCCGCTGGATAGAAAATACCGACATGGCTGAAGCAAGGGAACTGTTTGAGAAGATGTCCGGTGATATCGTTGGTGTGTCGCGAATTGTCAACGAGGTGCTGTGGCAGTATCCCGCCAAGGTGGTGCTGCTCTTGTCCCTTCTGCCCGACCTGGGCAACATGATAATCACAATACTGGCGGACACCCTGAAGCATATGAACACCCTCTCACCTGATCTGGTGGGTGACGTGATGCTGTCACTGCTGCGTAAAATGGACGGGGAACGTACGGCTGAACTCTTGAACGAGGCAGCCGAACTGGTGCGAAAACTTGACACCGGGAGTTCCCTGCTGGGTGAGCCCGGTAACCCGCAGTTTCCCCGGGAGTTGCATCGTTTTTTCGGGGACATTATGAAGCATGCCGATACAGAAAAACTGTTCAGGGCCGGGGTGTCCATGGCGGCAGGGAAGCGGTCTGTTCACCAGTCAATGGATACGCTGATGAGGGAAAAAGAAGGAACCTTCGCCATGGCTGCAACATGCAGGGCGGAGATGACCAACGAAGGTCTTCGGGCCCGCAGTCACCGTCTGCAGTCCCTTGAAAGACTGGGCGGCCAGGAGGCTGCCCGGGTGGGTTCGGCGTGGACGACGGCACTTGACCAGCAGGCGGTGGCGGACAATATCAACGATACCCTCGCCCTGTTGAATCGTATTCACGAGGCCGATCCGGAGTCCGGCTCACGGCTGCTTACCGGTGTGATGTCACAGGTGGATCTCTACGAGCTTGAAGAAACCGTAAAGTGGATGACCGGGGACGGGGCCGCCATCCTCAAGCCCGCAGGCCGCGCAATAATGCCCCGCATGGTGCATATGCTGTGTGACATGCTGGAGCATTCAGACGATGAGTTCGAGGAGGAAGCGGCAGGTGCACGGTTACGCCTGTACAATCTCCTGATGAAAGAGGAGGCCAGATCATGAAACACGCCACCACAGCCGGGCCCATACAACGTGCCGAAGAATCCGTACAAAAGTGGAAAGAAAATGGAGGCGGGGTAGTGGGGTATACCTGCTCTTTTCTGCCGGTAGAGGTGCTCAGCGCCGCCAATGTGCTGCCTGCCAGGCTGCGGGGGGTGGGGGTGAGCCAGGCGGATATTGGGGATACCTATTTCGGTCCCTATATCTGTTCATACCCAAAATGTTTACTGCAGAGGGCCGGCAGCGGCCAGTTCTCATATCTTGACGGGGTGATCATTACACCGGGATGTGATTCCATGCGCCGCCTTGACGAATGCTGGCGCAAGGCGGGAGAGGATTTTCAGGGCATCGTTCCGGATTTCTTTTTTCATTTCGGGGTGCCCCACAAGGCGGCTGATCACAGCATGGCCTGGTTTGCAAGCGAGATAGAACGGCTTATGAAATCACTTGAAGAACACTTCGGGGTGAGTATGGGCGAAGAAGACCTGCGACAGGCCATAGCCTGCTATAACCAGGGACGGGAGATGATTGCCCGGCTGAATGATTTCAGAAAAGCATCGCTGAATACCCTCAGCGGGGAGGAGGCATACGCCCTCTCGGTGGCGGGCACCCTTATGCCCAGGGATGAGTACAACCGGTACCTGGGTGAATACATCAATGAAGTCAGCGGCAGGAAGTCCGGCCTTTACAACGGGAAAACCCGTTTAATGGTGGCGGGAAGTGTGAGCGATGACCTGCAGCTTATCGGCATGGCAGAATCCCTGGGAGGGGTGGTGGTTGCTGAAACCCTGTGTTTCGGGCAACGGCACGAAGGAGACCTTATCAATGAGGATGAAGACCCGATTAACGCCATGGTTCGCCATTACCTTGATGAGTCACTGTGTCCCCGCATGATGGGAGGATACAAGGCACGCTTAAAGTCACTGAAAGAGAAGATAGAAGAAATGGAGATCGACGGGGTGATTTTTCAGAATATACGGTTTTGCGATCTGCATGGATCAGAGAACGCCATATTCGAACGTGACCTCGAGGCCATGGGAATCCCCTGCGTAAGAATAGAGCGTGAATACGGCGCCCTGGCTGACACCGGGCGTCTTCGCATGCGGCTTGAAGCGTTCATGGAGCGTATGACCTGATGGAGGACTATAACAGATGAGACCTGAAATTAAAGAATATAATATCGACTGGATGATATGGAGTATCATCAAAACAGCGGGGCGTACCACCAGGGGGTCGGACAAAGAGTTTTATGCAATGCTGGAATATGTTCCCTATTTCAAGGGCATACTGGAGCCCATCGTTCGGGAGGGGGAAGCGGGCAAGCAATTTCTTGAGCTGGTGGGTGAGTACATGGGAAATATCGTGAACGCCCATGATGATGGGAAAAAACTTGCCATGACCACATTCTGCTTCTCGCCAGCCATCCTGTATGCCATGGATATCATGCCCGTTACCCTGGAGGCCATCTCAACACTTGGTGCGCTGATGTGGCGAAGGGGTACTTATGATTACCTGGATTACTGCTGCGAGGTGGGTTTTACAGAGACATCCTGTTCATCACAGCGGGGATCGCTGGGGGCCTACCTTGCCGGACTGGGTGAAAATATCGATATGATCGTTTGTGACAGCGCGGGTGTATGCGATACCAACGCCAATGCCTTTGCCTTTACCTCGGCATATCTCGATAAGCCTTTCTACCAGCTGAATTATCCCCCCGAACTTGTGACTGACAGGACAACCAGCTATCACCGGGAGGATTACTACGGCCTGATAGAATTTCTTGAAGAACAGACAGGGAATAAAATTGATGAAGACAGGCTGCGGGAAGTGCTCACAGAGCTGCAAAAACAGGACGAAATACTCACCGATATAGAAGAGATGCAAAGCCTGGTTCCCAATCCCATGCCCATATTGTATAACCTTTTTATTTATGCCGGGAGATTCTTTTTCGCGGGAATGGGTAACTACACCAGGATGTTAGAAACTATGAGGGACACCGTATCAGCCAACGCCGCGGAGAAGAAAAGCGGGCTGCGATCGGGAAAGGAGAACCTGCGCAGCCTCTTCTGTTACATCGATCATTTCGCGGTGAACCTGAGCCTCTGGGACTGGCTGGATGAACACGGCATCACCCAGGTTGGAAATATATTGAGCAAGTATTACAACGCGGACGCCCCTTACCTGGAAGGTAACAGGGAGGCCGGCTATACCATCAATACCGAAAACCTGGACAGCATGATCGACACCATGGCACAGATGAACGCCCGTATGCCCATGGTTCTCTCTATCAGGGGGCCCTATGACGCCCCCTACATGTGGTTTGAGAACAGCCTCATGCTGGCGAAGGTGTTCAGTGCCGATTGCGTTGTCTATAACGGGACACCAGGTTGCCGTAATACCTGGGGAATGATAAAGCCCTTTGCCAGGGACATGGAGAAAGAGGGGCTGCCCACCTATATCATGTATGGTGACGCCTTTGATGAGCGGGTGGAATCATGGGACGCAACGGCGGAGCGCCTGGAAGAATTTTTTCGTGTGAGGGGGTTATTATAATGATAACTGCAGGATGTGATATCGGGTCCCTTACCTCAAAGGGTGTCATCATGGAAAACGGACGGATCAAGGCCACGGCGGTAATTGCCTCGACCAGCAATCCACAGTCTTCTGCCGAGAAGGTGATGAACCTGGCAGTTGAAAAGGCGGGTATGGCCATGGATGATATCGATGTATGCGTAGGCACCGGGTATGGAAGGGACAGGATACCTTTCGTACAGGATACCGCCTCTGAGATCGTGTGCCATGGAACCGGTGCCCGATGGCTGGTTCCCGGTGCCATGACGGTTATAGACATCGGGGGACAGGACTGCAAGGTGATCAGGCTGGACGCCGGGGGACAGGTAGAGAAGTTTATTACCAACGATAAGTGCGCGTCGGGAACCGGGCGGTTTCTTGAAGTTATGGCAAGGGTGCTGGGTGTCTCACTGGATGAACTGGGAACATTCTCTGCGGGAACCATGTCCCCCATCACCTTTGCTTCTACGTGCACGGTGTGGGCACAGGCCGATGTGATTCGGCATTTGAATGATGGTCACCCACTGGAGGACATCGGCGCGGGCATCAACAGCGCCATGGCCAACCGTGTGTCCATGCTGGTAAGCGGCAGCAAACCCCGCCCCGAAATATGCATGACGGGAGGGGTGTCAAAGAACCGCGGGGTTGTGCAGACTCTTGAGAAACTGCTGGGAAGCAGGATACATCTTCCCCGAAGGGCCGACCCGCAGCTGGCAGGGGCCATAGGGGCGGCATTGCTGGCACAGAAAAATGGCAAGGGAGGTGCAAATTGATGATTAGCGCAGGATGTGACGTGGGATCACTTACCGCCAAGGGATTGCTGCTGAACGAGTCGGGTATACTGGCAAGCGAAGTTATCCCGGTTTCGGGCAGGCCCGCCCGGGCAGCCCTCGAGGTGATGAACCTGGTGCTGAGATCCGCAGGACTCTCCATGAAGGACGTCACCCACCTGGTGGGTACGGGATATGGCCGCAAGAGGATAGATTTCGCCCATTCAATTGAATCTGAGATAACCTGCCACGGCATGGGGGCGTGGTGGGGTGATCATTCCATACGCACCATCATCGATATCGGCGGGCAGGATGCCAAGGCTATACGGGTTAACCACGAGGGTGAGGTTGAGAGGTACGTGTATAACGATAAGTGCGCGTCGGGAACCGGCCGGTTCCTGGAGATAATGGCAGAGGCCCTTGAGGTGCCCCTTGACGGCATGGCCAGTGAAGAAGAGAAGTCAACCCGGGACGTACATATTTCAAGCCAGTGTGTCATCTTTGCCGAGTCGGAGGTGATATCACTGGTGAACGAGGGGGTGCCGGTGCCTGATATCATCAAGGGGCTGCACGGGGCCATGGCGGCACGGGCGGCGGCGCTGGCACGTAGTATCGGCATTGAAGACAGGGTGAGCTTTTCAGGGGGTGTGGCCCGAAACGGAGGTGTATTGCGGGGACTTGAAGAGTCACTGGGTACCTCCCTTGTGAGAACGGGCTCTGACCCCCAGTTAAACGGTGCCCTCGGCGGGGCATTGATCGGGGCACGAAAATGCGGGGTGGACGTGAAACCCGCGAGGATAATGAAAGAAGAGCATGGAACTGTTCAGGCAGGACATTGAATCAATTCTGATCATGCGTGACCGCTGGTTGGCCGATGGCAGCGGGCGTGAGATGGCATGTGCCCCGGTGAACTGGCCGGCAGGAGGGGGCAGGCAGGTTATACTGGGAATAGATACCGGTATAGAACTTGGCAGCCCGTCAGCAGGCTCCATGTCGTTTATGCTCTGGACGGAGGAATCCGGCATGGTGCGTGACGGGCGGATATCCATCGCCGGGCCTGATGTACAGGATAAGGGAGCCAGGGGTCAGAGCCTTCCACTGGGTAAGCTGGTGCTTGTGGAAGTGGAAGGGATGGATGCCCACAACCTTCTTCAGCGGCAGAGAGAAATGGAGCATACGCGCTACGCAATCCACCTTGAAGGGTATAGTGTCCGCGCCGCCTCGAGCATGTTCAGGGAATGGGTTCGGGTTCACAGGGATGCTGTGGACAGGGGGTTTCACCTGTCAATTATGGGGAGCGCGTTGAGGGCCCACCTGCTGAAACTGGATTACGTGAAGGGTGTTGAACTGGTGCTGGTTACCAGCCCGGATATAATGGGGCAGCTGCAGCCCGCGGCACAGCGGCTGCGTGCCATTTATGATGCCATATATGAAATAGAGAATTACCCGCTGCATGACTGCGGCAACTGTTCGAACGAAGAGATATGTAACGAGATCGAGGCCATACGGGAACTGCATAACGCGGCCGGAAAAAAGGAGAATGTGATATGACAGAACACGAAGAGGGTGGACCCGTAATTATCGCGGTGTGCGGAAAGGGAGGTGTTGGTAAAACAACCATCAGCGCCCTCATGGCCCGGGTGCTTTCTGAGGATACTTCGGCAAGGGTGCTTGCCATCGATGCTGATCCTGCCGGGGGGCTGGGGTTTTCACTTGGTTTCGAGGTGCCCCGCACCCTGGATGACATACGGCTTGAACTTATCAGCCAGATGGAGGAAGGCAGCAAAGAATCACCAGAAGATGTGCGCATGCGTATGGACTATCGGGTTGCCCAGTCCCTGGGGGAGAGAGGCAACATGGCATTCATGTCCATCGGGCGTCCCGAGGGTGAAGGTTGTTACTGCCGGGTTAACAGCCTGCTTCGGGACATACTGACCAGTCTTGCCGAGGGTTTTGATTACGTGGTGATTGACGGCGAGGCGGGTATCGAGCAGGTGAACCGTCGTGTAATGGAGGGGGTGACCCACCTGGTGATGGTGTCTGACCTGTCAATGAAGGGCCTTCGGGTGGTGGCAAACCTGAAAGAGGTGGCCGACAGGATGGTGCACTATCACGGTGCCGGACTCATCGTCAACAGGATACATAACGGTGAATCAGCACTGAACCTGCAGGTGCCTCCTGGTATCCATGTCATCGGCACTATCCCCGAGAGTGACACACTGCGCAGGCTGGACATGGACGGTATCAGCATGACACAGATGCCCGAGGGGCCCGTGCTGGAACAAGTTCGGCAAA
>CAZVRB010000028.1:29061-34165 GCA_964629365.1 uncultured Leptospiraceae bacterium | reverse complement strand
GGAAGGTGATGACTGTCCTCCATACCTGGTGATAGACATTCTCACCCTGAAAGAACCTCCTTCATCTGCCTGGACCAGGCAAATGGTACAGGCAATACTGGAACGAAAATACGGACATCGTTGTCCTCCCGGCTACATCAGGTCTGTTGTCGACTCATTCGTTGATGATCCGGTTATGTTGCGCTCTCCGGGGTACAGCAAAAAGGAAGTCCATATTCCCTTTTTTCCGGTACAGTCCCTTGACAAAAGAATTGCCCTGTTAACCAGCAGGGATCACCAGATCCATCATGTTCGTGAGAGGGGATATGTTGAGGCCCCTGTTCGAATCCCGGCCATAGAAAGGGAAATAATGAAACTTGAAATATTTGACCGGCATACAACCCGTGCCCATCCGGAATCACATATTACAGCAGTTCATGATAAGAAATACGTTGTATATCTCAAACGGATGAGCGAGAACCTGAAACCGGGTGAGTCTGTCTACCCTTACGTGTTCCCGCTTCGAAACACCGTGCGTCCGCCCCGTGAACTTGCCCTGCGTGCCGGATACTATTGCATGGACACATTCACTCCCCTCAACCGCAACGCTTTCATGGCAGCCCGTAAAGCTGTTGATTGTACCCTCACCGCGGCAGACCAGCTGCTTACCGGCTATCGAATGTCATACGCACTTGTTCGCCCCCCCGGTCATCATGCAGAGCGAAAAGTATTCGGCGGTTTCTGTTATTTTAATAATGCCGCTATAGCAGCAAATTATCTTTGCCGGCACGGCACCGTGGCAGTGCTTGACATCGACTACCATCACGGGAACGGCACCCAGGATATCTTTTACGGACGCAGAAACGTGCTCACTATTTCGCTGCATGGTCATCCAAATATCGCCTACCCGTATTTCAGCGGTTTTGAAGACGAGAGGGGGGACGGGAAAGGCAACCGTTATAATATAAATTATCCCCTTGATGAAAACGTGAGCGCCCAAACATATGAAGACACGCTGCGAAAGGCACTGGATCACATCCATGCCTTCAATCCTTCGTTTATCGTGCTGTCACTGGGACTGGACACCGCGAAAGGAGATCCTACCGGCAGCTGGAATCTCACGGCAGACAACTTTTATACCAACGGTTTACTTATTGGTTCGCTGAAAAAACCCATACTGGTAGTACAGGAAGGGGGTTATCGCATTGCCTCGATAGGAAAAAATGCCCGGTACTTTTTTAGTGGATTACAAAAAGGAATGACTACAGGCTTAAACAATGAAGACAAATGAGAAAAAACACGTTCACTTCAGGGAACATATTGTTCAAACAGACATAAACGAAATCGAAACCATATTACAATCAAGTGACTACTTCAGTCACGAAGAGATACTGCTTGCCCAGAGCCTGGCAGGCGAGAAACTCGCCCTTGGTGAAGCAAGTTCATACCAGTTCCTTTTCGCCGAAGTGGAGAATCGTATATCTGGTTTCCTGTGCTACGGACACGTCCCCCTCACCGTAAGCAGTTTCGACCTTTACTGGATGGCTGTACTGAATGAGAACCGCCAGGGGGGGCTCGGAACAGCATTACTCCGGAAAGCCGAGACAAGAATTATTGCCCTGGGAGGCACACGTCTCTACATTGACACTTCTTCCCGCAGCCAGTATATACCAACCAGGCATTTCTACGAACAAAGGGGATACCAGCGCGGGGCATTTTTACCTGAATATTACGGGCCCGAAGATGGCAAGGTTATCTACTATAAGAGGCTCTGACCCCTGTTTGCCCCCCTTATTTATCTTGACATAATGAAGTTCACACTTCAAAACGTGTAGAAATAACACATACCTGGATGACAGGTCATACGTGTCAGCATAGTATACGAGGTAGATGATGGAGTGCAGTTGCGGCGGTGTGGTCGTTGAAGGAAAGAGCTGCTATCGCGCCAGCGGGGAGAGGTATTGTTACATTCTTGAAGACATACCGGCCTACCGCTGCACCCGTTGCGGAAAAGTTTTATTTGAAGACGACGTGGTTGACAGGATAAAAAAACTTGTAAACCGCATAGAACGGGAAAGCAACGAAATAACCACAGGAAAATCATCCATACACAGTTACGATTACTAATAAAACCATGGAGTTAATCATGAGAGTACGTTTTGCCCCAAGTCCCACAGGGTATCTTCACGTGGGAAATGCCCGAACAGCGGTTCTCAATTACCTGGTGGCACAAAAGAACAAGGCCACCTACGTGTTGCGTGTAGAAGACACCGACATGGAACGAAGCAGCAGGCAGTCAGAGCAATCCATAATGGATGACCTGCGCTGGCTTGGCATCACCTGGGACGAAGGTCCCGTAGAGGGGGGAGAGTACGGCCCATACCGCCAGTCAGAACGCTTTGACATATACAGCGAATATACACAGCGTCTTCTCGCCGAGGGGAAGGCATATCACTGCTATTGCTCACAGGAGGAGCTGGATCAGCTTCGCCAGCAGGCCGACAGGGAAAAACGGCCCTTTGTGTATCCCGGCAGCTGCAGAAATCTCAGCGACAATCAAAAACAGCAATTCCAGTCGGAAGGACGCAAGCCCACCGTACGTTTCCTGGTGCCCGACGACGAAACAATAACCGTCAACGATCATATAAAGGGAACTATCACCTTCAACAGTCAGCACATCGGCGGTGATTTCATAATCGTCAGGTCAGACGGGGTTCCCATTTACAACTACATCGTTATTATCGACGACGCACTTATGAAGATCACCCACGTGATCCGTGGGGAAGACCACCTGCCCAATACCCCCAAGCAGGTACTGGTGGCCAAAGCCCTGGGGCTACCCCTTCCCGAGTATGCCCATATGCCGCTCCTGCTTGGTCCCGACAGGGCGAAGCTCAGCAAGCGTCATGGCATAACCTCGGTTGCGGTATACAGGGACGAAGGATACCTGCCCGAGGCCCTCATGAATTTTCTCGGCATACTTGGATGGGCCACTGAAAGCGGCGATGAGGTGCTTACTCCCGACGAACTTATACAGCAATTCGAGCTGTCAAACCTGGCTAAGAGTTCGGCATTGTTCGATTTTCAGAAACTTCGATGGATGAACGCTATTTACATCCGCGATTATCCACTGGATGCCATAACCGATCTTTTCATACCTTATATCGAGAAAGCGGGGTATTCACTTGAGCAGGTAGACAGAAATTGGTTTGAATCAGTAATAGACCTTGTTCGGGGAAACTGCGAGGTGCTGTCCGACATACACAAGCATATCAGTATATTTCTTGATGCGGTGCCCGAACCCGAAGAAGAAGCAAAAGCATTATTTGAGGGGGACGAGGATGCTAAAACCATAGTCTCGGCTGCCCTTAAGCTTCTGAAAAACGGAACATTGCATCAGGATAACTTTGTAAGTGATACCATCGCCCTGATAAAGGAAGAAACTTCACTGAAGGGGAAAAAACTCTTTTTACCCATTCGGGCCATGCTGACCGGCAGACTGCACGGGCCGGAACTTGACAGGTCACTCCCCCTGATCGGGTTTGATATCTTTTCACAGCGCATAGAAGACGCCGCCCACAGGTATCTCACCTAATGAGACGGAGACAGCACATGATGCAAAAGGGTCTTTCTCTTCTGGTGGTTCCCCTTCTGATGATATGTTGCGGTATAACCATGCCCAAAACCATTCCCACGGGGACCAACAGCTATACCGTCAGGGTAAACGGCACCGAAGTGGGAAAAGCTGTCATGAGCAATACCCTCCAGAATGACGAGTATACATACACCAGCCGCATTACCATGGGTAATGCACTGATGACACATACAATTACCCATGTCATCGTAGAAAAAACAGATTTCACCCCTGTCCGTCTTGAAACACATGAAATAACAACACAGGATGGACGGGAAATAAAAAGCGATCTTGTTGCCACCTTCGATGGGCAGACTGTAACAATAAAGGATGGAGATCACACCGCCCGGGTTACACTGAAAGAAGACTTCGTTCTGGACGGCAATTACTTTACCCACAAGCTGATACAAAACAATTTCCGCGAGGGGTTCACCGCAAGCGCCCGGGTGTATGATCCCACAATAGAACTTCAACAAACAATACCGGTCACGTTCGAAGTTATCGGGCAAGAAAGCATCATGACAGGGATGAAACCGGTAGCAACGATTCACCTTCGTCAGCGCATCGGCAGGGTGCAAGCCATCGACACCTATATAGACGAAACAGGCACGGCGGTGAAAGTTATCATGGAAATGATGAACATGAAAATGGAGATAACGAGGGATAGTAAAAAATGAGAATGACACATGGTATAAAAGCAGCCTGTCTTTTCATAACGGTTACATCTTTATTGATATACGCGGTCACCGCAACCGGCTCGGACACACCTTCCACGTTTGATCCCGCGTTATCAACGGTAAAGGTAAACCAGGTTGCCCCCGGGGCTTACACCGAAAAAATTTCATTATACCTTCTCACATCCGGAAATACCTCTTTCTCTCTCCCTGAAACCGCCTTTCAAAAAGTAATACAACAAAAAACCCTGGGAGAAAAAACCGGTATCATTGTATCAACCGGCAGGAACAGGGAACACGCCGACAAGCCATCAGGTTTTCACACCAGGGATACACGCCTGCTCAATATAGACCATCCTTCCGTAAAAGGGTTGTCAGCAGAGATAAAAGGCACCGACACCGATAAGATAATTTCAGTCATAGAATCCAGGGTACATAAAATCATTAACAATAAATCCTATGGTATTCCACTTGTAAGCGCCCCAAAGATTATTGAGGCAAGAAGCGGCGACTGTACAGAACACACTGTATTGAGTGTGGCATTACTGAGGTCACTTGATATCCCGGCACGGGCCATCGTTGGGATGGTTCTTACTAAAAGGTTTGCGGGCAAACGTAACGTTTTCGTATATCACATGTGGGCAGAGGCCTATATCGACAAATCCTGGGTGATGGTAGATGCCACCCGGCCCGGCGAGAAACATCCCAACAGGTACATCGCACTGGCCTTTCATTCACTGGAAACCAAAACCCCCCTGAGTTACCTCGAGGCACTGTCTGCCATCAAGGAGCTCTCCGTCACGTACGTAAAACCATA
>CAZVRB010000028.1:0-28961 GCA_964629365.1 uncultured Leptospiraceae bacterium | reverse complement strand
ATTATTTACATTCTTCATGATCTAGAAAATTCCATACTTCACCTTTCAATCAATTCTGATCACACATCATCTGTGTCCATCTGCGTTCATCGAGCGGAGCGGGCGGTTCCATTTATTTAGAGCCTTATGATAGTATAAGCATCTTTTAACGACCAATACGTTCGCCAATTCTGCCCATGGCCTTTTTCAATTCCTCTACTCCAAGAAGGTAACAGGCGGCAAAGTAAACCAGCCCACCCGATACCACCATCATAACCAGGTAGCCTAAACGTTTTACGAATGGATCGGCAAGCCAGTTCACTGAATTATACAGTGGAAATATGGCCGCGCACATAATCCCCCCCGCCACAAGATATTTCCCGAATGGAATTATTATCTCCTGCAGCTTCAACCTGCCAACCTTCTTCTGCAGCCAGACAAAAAGAATAAGCATCTGCACCGTAACCGCTATAGTATTGGCAAGGGCCAGTCCCCCATGCAGAAGAGAAGTCTGCATAAGCACATATCCCAGCGACACGTTCAGCACCAGGGCGATGGCGGATGTGATCACGGGTGCCCTCGTGTCCTTAAGAGAGAAAAAAGTGGGTGTGGTAATTCTCAGCATAGAGATTGATGCAATACCAAGGCTTGAGAAAAGCAGGGCAAGGTAGGTCATCTCTGTTTCCACAGCGGTAAACTCACCCCGCATGAAAAGTACAGATATTACCGCCTTTCCTATCATCATAAGGGCCAGGCTGGAAGGAACAGCCAGAAACAACGCTGCTCTCATCGCCTGTGTATATAATCGCTTTAGTGACCTGTTATCATCAGTTGCGGTAAATCGTGAAAGTTCCGGCAAGATCACGTTACCGATGGACACGATGAACACCCCCAGCACAACTTCGTTTAACCGGTCAGAATAATAAAGATAGGATATACTTCCCCGCGGCAGCATGGAAGCAAGCACGGTATTCAGCAATATGTTGATCTGGTATACCGCCACACCAAAAAGCATGGGTACTATCAGCCTGAAAATTCTGCGAATTCCGGGATGGGCAAGGTCAAATGATAACTTCAGTTTGAAACCCGCCTTTAGCATGTAGGGCACCTGCAGTATAAGCTGAAGAGTTCCACCCGCAAGAACCCCTGCGGCAAGACCGTAGAGTGGTTCATCGAAAAAAGTGCTGAACCACACCGCCCCCGTAATAAATCCAACATTTAAGAGAACCGGAGAAAAAGCCGGCGCGAAAAAATATTTATGTGAATTAAGATATCCCATGCAGAATGCTACAATACCAACCATGAAAAGGTAGGGAAACATAACCCTGTTAAGACTTGTAGTCAGGGATAAAAGTGATGAATCAGAAAAACCATAGGCAAACACCCGCACAATCTGGGGTGAAAAGATTACACCAAGTAAAACAAAAGACGCAAGTATTACCGTCAGCACAGTCAACGTTTTTTGTGCCAGGCGCAGTGCTTCCTCCCTGCCCTCCTTCATCATGTATTCCGTGTATACCGGAATAAATGAAACGGTAAGGGCACCCTCCGCCACCAGTCGCCGCAGGAGGTTGGGTATTCTGAAGGCCACAAAGAAACCATCGAGGGCGGCAGATGCGCCGAAAAAATTAGCGATGATCATGTCCCTGACAAACCCCATTATCCTGCTAACGAGGGTGGACATGGCCACTATGCCTGTTGATTGTAATATTCCGCTTTTCATTGAAACCTTCATGAATTTTCAATACCCTCCTCACCACTTCACGTCAATTCATATTTAGCCATAAGAACAATAATAGTACCTTTTCTCTTGACACATTCACAATTTCACGTAATGAATGTAGAATGTAATATTATGGGCAAGATAAGCGCAATGTGATATATTTCTGAAATTAACATATCCACAACTAAATTAAAAAATTCTCAACTATAAACAGGTAATGAAACAAGTAATCATAATAACTACGTTCCTATCATTCTTCATCCTGCTCCCGGGTGTCTTAATGGCGGGCTATTTCGACAGCGGATGCCGTTACTACATGTACCGTAATTATGAAAAGGCAAGGGAGATGTTTCTGAAAGACGCGGAAACCCGAAATCACGGCGATGCGTATTATTTCCTGGGTGAAATTGAAAAGAAAGAAGGAGACCTTGAGAAGTCCGCGGAATACTTCTCTAAGGCCCTGGATCTACCTATGACTAAAAAATACCGCAAGCTGGCCTACTGGAATATCATTGTATTACTGGAAGAGAAACGTGACTACAGTGCCATGGTTGTGCGCTGTAAAGAGTTTTATGAAAAACTGTCCGAAACAAGCGCACGCAGCAAGGTGGAATCACTAATTAATAAGCTGTTATGGACAGATAACGAGCGCGCAAAGGAAAAATTCAACCTGGGCAGGCAGCTGGCAAAAAAAAGCAGCGATAAAGCACTTGATGCCTACCGTGATGCCCTGTCATATGATTCCGGATTTCTGGCAGCACGTTTTGAAATAGGTATGATATATTACAACAGGGAACAATATAGTGATGCACTGGGGTATTTCAGAACTATTGCAGAGAGGATCCCCTTTTACGGAGAAGTAAACCTGCTGACAGGAAATATCTATTATTCTAAACGATATTACAGGGAAGCAGCACAGTATTTTGATCGGGCGATACTTTATTCTTTTTTAAGTAATAAAACAGAAAGCAACATCAGGATGAAACGAGCCACCTGTTATTATTTTACCAGGGAATACGAAAGAGCCATTGAAGACCTTGAATTCGTAAGAAAATACAGAAAAAGAAGTATTCAACCACTACTTCTTTTGTCCGCACTGCAGATAAAACAGGGACACTATGATGATGCCATTAAGAACCTGCAAAGAGCCCATAGTCTTGACAATAATAACAACGAGGTACTCTTTCAGCTAGGAAGCCTTTATTACCGAAATAAAGACGAAAAATACATATCATATTTTAACAGCTTATTCAACCGATACAGCCAAAAGAAGCCAGAAGATACACCCGCGAAATATTTGAAAGCGTTTCAACTTCTCGCACATGCAAGGTACGAAAGTGAGCAGTACAAGAACGTAATTGCTGTTACCAGCTGGTTGCCCGAAAGTTCCATGGATTATGACATGAGATTGATTGCGGCACATTCTCACTACAACCTGAAAGAATATCAGGCAGCAATAAATAATTTTGAGAAAATATCACTGAATACTGATGACAGCCTTACCCTGTGCAGGGCATATGCACGGGCTGAATTTCCCAACAAAGCAATAACATTGCTCAAATCACTCTACTATAATCCCTCAGTTCGGGACAAGGCCGTGAAAGACCCTTTGTTAAAAAAGCTTGTAGACGAGATAGAAAACAAAAAAAGTGAATCAACTGAGACTCCAACTATTACCGAAAAGGAATCGGATCAGCCTGGGAATATACGCGAAGTACCACGTGAAACTGTTGATACTGAGATAACAGACCCGGGAGATAGTTCAGAAGAAAAAATAGAGAAGGGAGACGAGAATATTACGGATGTCCAGAACAAGCAGCAATCACCAGAGTAGCGGTGAACTGAAAGCCCTCATCTTATTTTCTATTATTCTATTATTTGTTCTGGCATTTGCCATGGTATACAGTTATATCTCATTACTGGTCATCCTTATGAGTATTGCCGGTGCCGTGAGTTATATCTCATGGAGTCGCGTTTCAAATTCTGATTCACATTCCCCTGATTACATCCAGTCAGGTGAAGCCGGTGCGGCAAGTTTGCTACTTGTGATGCTTTTTATATATATCCCCTCCTGGCCCGTTGTCGCCGCCGTAATAACTACCTTTCTGCTGTTCATCCTGGAATATATGATATTTATTCCAGCAACAGGTAACCGAAAAACACGCTTTCTTCCCGGTATTATTATCATGGTTGTACTGGCAGTATTTATATTCTACATCGTACGAGAGGGTGTTTATCCAGGCAAGATACTCTTATGGGCACCATTTCTGGGTTTCAGCGACCTGTCTCTTTCTTTCAATGCAATTCTCGTTATTACAGGAATAAGTGTACTACTGTATATTTTATTACTGATCGTGAATCATGAGATGAAACTACACGGGTATGGACTAAACTATATAGAACTGACCGGAATACATCCAACCCTTGCCAGTTTTATCCTGTCAGCCGTCAGAAGTCTCCTGGCTGTTTTGTTACTGGTCACAATAGGATGGACAGGGGCACTTTTAAAATACCTCCCTGTTATACATCGATCACCTACTCCGGCTGGTGAGATCACTGCCATATCCATTATAGTGATTTTCCTGCTGGGTATATACATCACCCTGGTATACTTACCCGCCGGAATTGTACTTGCACTAATGATATTGCTGTCATACATATTTACTTATATGAAGATTTACCTGTTTCCACGCTGGAAGGTATACCGATAAATGATCGAATCAAGAAAGTTATCCATAGAAAAAGAAGGAAAAGAAATATTATCTGATATTTCTACTACCATACGTGAAGGAGAAATACTGGGCATTATTGGCAGGGCCGGAAGCGGTAAAAGCATGTTTTTACGCTGTCTGAGTGCCGATGAATGGAGTTTTCAGGGTGAAGTATTAATTAACAGGAGACCTGTTCGCAGCTTTGGCAGAAAACTTCTACGAAAAACCATATCCTGTTCCCATCATTACAAGCCTGGTTATCTTGACGATTCGGTATACAATTATCTCATCATGTCCCGAACCCCATACAAGAAACTTTTCAATCCTTTTGGAGAAGAGGACAGGCTTATAACCGAAGAATACATAGAACAGTTTGATCTCACTGAATATCGGAATACCCCTTTGAGATACTGTGCAAGTGATGTGATGGCAAGAGTAATGCTGGCATTCGCTTTCATCAGAAAGGCACCTGTCCTGTTACTTGACAATCCGACCTGCAATCTTTCTATAAGTTCGCTCTTACACTTGCAAAGATCCATCATGAGATATGTAATCAACGGTGAGAATCAATGTATTATCGTGTCACATGATCTTAATTTTATAACACAAACCGCCGACAGGATTATTGTACTTGATAACGGTATGATCGCTGAAGATCTGAATCCCGGAGATATTACTGCAGACATTTTTCAACAGTATTTTGATACAGAAGTTTTTATCTCAAGAAATATTTATAATGGCAAGCCCAGCATCCATCTTTATACAGAAAACTAAAACACGACCAACTGAGAAAGAGTGAACTGCTAAATATAGTATTCCAGTTTTCTTATGCCTTCTTCGATACTGTCTACAATCAACAGTTGGTCATAGATGTCCATTATATCAATTGTTTTTAAAAACTCGTCGCTAACTCCCATCAGCAACACCCTCTTGTTCTTCTTTCTGGCATTAGCTGAAACATTAACCATAGACCTTAATCCGGATGAGGTGATCATATTCACATCATTAAGGTTGACTATTACATTATTATTTGATGTTATTTCATCTATGAGAGCCTCGTATTCTGTTTCAGTTGCCACAGTAAGAGGACCGGTCATGTTTAATATTTTTACGCCCTCACGTTCTTCAATTGTGTAGTTGATATTTGTCTGCATGAGATTACCTTAAAACCTCTCATCTTTTATAGTGGTCACGCAATATATCACGGAGGATACCATTATCCACTACCTGGTCATATTCAGGCTTTCCAAGACCATGAAGAAGAACAAAACGTATTTCATTCCCAACATTCTTTTTATCATACTGAAGATGCTTCATAATATCTTCCACATCAAATGCATGTTCATCTTGCATAAGTTCATAGCGTTCGATCATACTGGTAATGGTATCAAAATCATTTTTACCTAGCAACCCCAACCTGTGAGAAATTTTCGACTCAACAAGAAGACCTATGGCAACAGCCTGTCCATGAGAAACACCTTTATACCTGGTCAAAGACTCAATAGCGTGGCCGATAGTATGGCCATAATTTAAAACTGCCCTTACACCACCCTCTCTTTCATCCCTGGAGACAACACCAGCTTTAAAACGAACTGAATTTTCAATGAGAGGTATAATAATTTTACTTGCTGTTATAGTATCTATGGTATGCGATTTGAGAATATTCACGGATGCTAAATCACCGATTAACGCGTGCTTTACCATCTCTGCTATACCATTTTTAAATTCATCGCGGGGTAATGTACTTAAGAATAATGAATCCGCAATTACCATCGAGGGCTGATGGAAAGCACCCACCATATTTTTTCCACTTGAAAGATTTACCGCCACTTTTCCCCCCACGCTTGAATCAACCATGGCAAGAAGAGTTGTGGGTACCTGAACAATATCTATTCCCCGCATATATTGTGAACTAAGATATCCTGAAAAATCCCCGGTTACCCCCCCACCGATAGAAATAAGCATGGAATGCCTTGTAAATCCTTCAGAAAGCATCCATTTGAAATAACTTTCTGCAAAGGTATAGCTTTTGTTTTCTTCACAATCAGGATATTGAATTAATACCGAATTATCAATTTTTTTGGCTAATGAATCTATGTATTTCCTGTGCAGGGAGTAAACCCGTTCACTGACAACGATTCCGCACTTATCATGTTCTTTTACCAGGGAATACGGATCATATTCATTCAGCACCCCTTCCCCAATTACTACTTTATACTCTTTACTACCCGTGGTGACTTTAATTTCTTTCATAGCCGCTCCCATTGCGATCCAAGATAAATATTACCGTCTTTTACACCTTGAAGCAGCTTCATAATTTCACCGTTAATGGGAGGAAATATTTGCAGGGTTTCTATTTGATCAGATGAGAAGAAAGCATAATCAAAAAGTCTTTTTTCACGGGCCAGGTGAAATTCACCATCTTCATATTCGCATGTGAATGTAATATTTACAATATGGCGCCTCCCATCAGGTTCTATTGAATCAGATACCATGGCAATATCGCCAACTCTTATGTCGATGCCAAGCTCTTCCTTTAATTCACGTTTTAACGCTTTATCCAGTGATTCTCCATATTCAACTCCGCCACCGGGCAACAGCCAATATGTATGTTTTCCTTTTTTGTGGGCTATCAAAAGAAGCTTTTTGTCTTCTACTATTATCGCCGCCACTCGAATTCTGGTGCTTTTTGAATAACGTAATATCAAATTTTCAACCTTTTCTCATATATAAGCTCAAGGGCTTTCATCGCCGCATCTCTTTCAGCCTTACGCTTACTGGAGCCTCCTCCTCGAACTATCTCTTTTTCGTGAATAACCAGACTTACGGTAAAACTTTTTTGATGATCAGGTCCCTTCTCTTCAATTACTTCATATACAGGACGTTCCTTAATAGACTTTTGTACGTATTCCTGTAAGGTTGTTTTTGGATCCCGTAAATAGGTAAGACTATCGATTCTTTCAATGTGTTTTTTTAAAAGCCCAAGCACAAGCCGTTTACTCGTTTTTAAACCGGAGTCAAGATATACAGCCCCTATAAGGGCTTCGAGGGTATTTGCCAGTATTGAAGCTCGTTGCCTTCCACCATTAAGCTCCTCACCCCTACCCATTAACAGGAAACTTCCAAGGTTAATATCCCTTGCAACCTTAGCAAGTGTTACTTCAGAAACCACTGCTGATTTTATTTTCGCGAGATCACCCTCGGGGTATTCTTCGAATTTTTTGTAAAGGTATTCATTTACCACCAGGGCAAGTACAGAATCGCCAAGATATTCCAGGCGTTCATTATCGAAGGTTTGTTGACCGGATTCATTGACAAAAGAACTGTGGGTAAGAGCTCTTTTAAAAAGGCTTTTATTATTAAACTTAACTTTAACTATTCTTTCAAGCTTTTGAAGCTTTCGATAATCCGACTTTTTTTCTTTCTTTCTGTTTGATTTACGACTTTCATCAGAATCCATTCTCTACCTGCAGCATATACAACCATTCAGCTCAACTTGGCCTCAATATATTTTATCACGTCCTCTACAGTGAGAAGTTTTTCAGCATCCTCATCGGGGATTTCAATTCCATATTCTTCTTCTAACGCCATAACCAACTCTACGGTATCCAGCGAATCGGCACCCAGATCATCCACAAATGAAGCTTCAGGCGTTACCTCGGAATCATCAACCCCCAGTTGATCAACAATAATTTTCTTTATTTTATCGAAATCAACTGCCATTGTTTGCGCTCCTCCTTAATTGGTTATATACTGCAGTTGCCGCTATCATTCCCAGTGCGTCAATAAATCCGGGAGCACTTCCCCATCACTCAAGGAACAAACACAAGGTAAACATAATACAGCGAAAAGCTATTTGTCAAGCGATAATACAAAAAAGGACACCATTAGACCCACTATGCGCACACCATGTAATATTCAGCAATGCATAACCAGGAACATCTGTTCACCAGGTTACTTGGTATCCTTAATCTTTACTTTCTGCTCAATCACCAACTCACCCTTGTAATGTCCGCATTCAGAACATACACGGTGAGGCAACACATACGCTCCACAAGATGGGCATGGCCTGAGATTTGGCTTACCGATTGCGTGATGCGACTGACGCATCCTGGATTTAGATTTTGATTTTCTTCTTTTAGGTACAGCCACTGTTCTACCTCATTTATCTTAGTAATATGAATATTTCAGTTTTTTTAAACTTGATTCTCACTTCCACGCGGGAAGAAGTAATGTCCGTTTATAATTGTGATTTGATATTGTCAAGTTAAATTATTCAGCAAGATCTTCATGTGCCCCGAGTAATAACAATCTACTCTTTGAACTATTTGCAAAAAATGACTGTGGAAACTCTAACATTACTTTTTTATAATACTCTCTTGCCTTAAATAAATTCTTTTCCTTCTGATACATGCGACCAAGATTATAATATACCTGGTCGATCAGGTAACTATCACCGTACTCCTTTTCAAGAATAGAATACAGTTCAAGCGCTCTTTTGAAATCACCAAGATGTTCACTTGAAATAGCAGCCTGTTGATAAGCAAGGGGGGTGAAAAATGAAGAAGAGTTATCAGCAAATCTCAGAAAATAATCCCTGGCTTCTTTATGCTTGTTCTCATTATAATAGAGAGTTCCAATAATATAATACCCGTTTTCGTTTACATATCCCCAGTACGAGGAGTCAATAATTTCATTAAGCTTATTAACAGTTTTATCGAGATTTTTTTTCCTGTCATCAGGACTGGCAACATATGATTGACGGTATTCATCAAGTACAGTTTCGAATGCAACAAGGTTTTTCTCTGCATCATTATTGATATATACGACAGATGCGATAATCAGGGTAATGCCAAGAATTGACCCAATGAAAACAAATAGAACCAGCCTGCGGTGTGACTTCACAAAATTGAGCACCGCCATCATGCCCTGTTCTACTATATTGCGCTGAATTTTTATTTCTCTACCGTTTGCCATATTAATTACCTGAACATTTTTTATATATTACTGATCCAGTTTGATCTTTACCATATCACCAAGAGTCACCTTTCCGGGACTTGTCTGGTCAAGTATCTTCTTGAGCTCTTCTTTTTCAGTCATCTTGTCATAATGCTTAATACTTAATGACAACCTTTTTTTCTCTACATCAACATCCAGAACTACGGCATTAACCTGGTCACCTGTTGAAAAGTAATCTTCAAGGTCATCAATTTTGTTCGATGAAACTTCCGATATATGCACAAGCCCTTCAACATCATCATTCTCCAGTTTTACGAAAAGACCAAATGACACGATACTGGTAACTTTACCGGAGATAACAGTTCTTGGCGGATACTTCTCAGCGATTGCCTCCCAGGGAGACCTGGTCAACTGCTTCATTCCACAGGCAATTTTCATTTCTCTTTTATTGATATCAAGAACTTTAAATTCCACCTCATCACCTTCATTAAATTGTGAAGAGAGGTCCTTGATATTCTCATCCCATGAAACATCTGAGATATGGATGAGTCCGTCTATATCATTTTCAAGCTCTACGAACATACCAAAATTTACAATTTTTTTAACCGGCCGAGTTAGCACTGTACCAGCGGGAAAGCGTTCGTCGATGGTATTCCATGGATTAGGAGTAAGTTGTTTTACACCAAGTGAAAGTTTTCTCTCAACGTCATTTATTCCCTGGATCACTACTTCAACGTCTTCACCCTTGCGATAAAGGTCTTTTGGGTTTTCATTGCGTTTTGTCCATGAAAGGTCAGACGCGCTCACGAAACCTTCAATACCATCTTCAATCTCTACGAACATACCGAAATTTGTGAGTGTCACAACTTTGCCCGAAACCCTGTCACCAACATTATATCGTTCATTCATAGAAAGCCATGGGTCTTCACTGAGTTGTTTCAGTCCCAGTGAGATCTTGCCTTCTTCCCTGTTCATACCAAGGATCACGAAATCACGTTCTTCACCAACATTTATAATTTTCTTCTTTTTGAAAACTTTTTTCCATGATATATCATTACGATGCAACAGGCCTTCTACTCCGCCAACATCGACGAAAGCCCCAAAATCAACAAACTTGGTAATCTTACCTTTTATTACATCACCTGGATTATATTCGTTTTCAAGCTTATCCCATATTTTCTTTTCTTCTTCATCAATATAATCACGCCGTGAAAGGATTACCGATTTTTTCTTTTTGTCCACGTTTCTTATTTTAAACCATACAGAAGGCTGTCCATTTTGTGTCTTTCTCATCCTGACGTCCGCGCATTGTGAAAATGGAAGAAAAGCTTCAATAATATCACAATCAACTATCAGCCCCTTCTGCACGCTGTTTTTAACAGAACCATTGATCACATTATTTCCCTGTCCATACCATTCAAGAAATTCTTGCCATTTTTTTTCTTTTTCAGCTGATTCCATTGAGAATACATACATACCGTCAATCAATCTTTTATTGACCAACATGATCTCAATCATATCCCCTACTTCTGGTTTAGTAGAGAATTCTTCCAGGCTTATCCTGCCATCTGACTTGGTACCTACATTTACGTAGGCAAATTCGTTATCGATGGTAACTACTTCACCACGATATATTTTATCGAGTTCTACCGTATCAACCGTAGAGTTGATTACATGCTCCATTGTGAACCCATCATCATTTTTTTCAGTAAAATGTTCCATAACAATCACCTGCGTTAATACCGGGTAAAATACAATTTCAAAGTGTGCACCAAGTATCTATACCCATTCTGAAGCGTCAATTATTTTGCAATTAAAATTAAAATATTCACCAGGAATACTTAATCATACGAAAAGAACCATGCTGCTACCAGTTATTATATCTCATTTATCATATCACACAAGATTGTTACTACTTCCTCGCGTGAATGATTTGAAGTATCAAGGTAATGGGCATCGTTTGCCTTTTTGAGAGCGCCAAATGGACGGTTTTCATCCTGTGTGTCACGAAGGATAATCTGTGATTTGATTGAATTTACGTCAACATCTTTTCCTTTTTCAGCATACTCTAATGATCTTCGCCTGGTTCGCTCATCAACTGAAGCATCAAGGTATACTTTTAACGTGGCATCTGGAAATACAACAGTGCCGATATCTCTTCCATCAATGATAATTGAATTATGAGCCGCCCATGAACGGATATAATTATTAATGAAATCCCGCACTACCCGTTGATCAGACACGATGCCAATATTGGCGGCTATTTGTTCTGTACGTATATCTTCTGAAACATCATCCCCGTTGAGAAATGTAGTGCAGGTACCATCATCGTTATATCGCTGTTGAAGTGTGATTTCATCAATGATTGAGGAAAAATCTAGTTCTTCCACAACCTTACCCCTTGTACGCATGGTATGGAGAGTTACCGCCCTGTAAAGCGCACCAGAATCGACATATTTAAGACCTGCCCGTAATGCCACCTCCCTGGCAACGCTGCTTTTACCCGAACCGGCAGGCCCATCCACCGCCACAATTATTCCATCAATACTCACCGGCCCTCCATACGGAACCTGTAATCACGTGCCTTTTTAAAATGATTCCAGGATTCTTCCCGTGTATTTTCATTTACCATCTGCTTTCGAACTTCTGATAGCAAAGCCGTGTATTGATCAAGAACAGTAATGATATGTTCTTTATTTAATGAAACGATATCAGCCCACAAATCAGGGCTGCCACCCGCCAGGCGGGTCATGTCTTTTAATCCATTTCCGGAAAATGCCAGGTATGAAGCATTCCCATCAGTATCACTATCACCAAGATATTCCATAAGGCATGACGATAAAAGATGTGGCAAATGACTTGTTCTGGCTACCATTGCGTCATGTTCCCCGGCATCTACAATTAACGTATTACTACCCAACCATCTCCAGAATTCTTCGATCTTTTTAATATCATTCTTTTCGTTCTTCCCGTATGGGGTTATAATAACGGAGGCGTTTTCCAGTATGTTACCTTTACTGTAGCTATACCCTGACTTTTCAGAGCCGGCCATAGGATGACATCCGATAAATTTCCGGGCTTTCTGATGATTGAAAATTGACTGGCAGATACCCTGTTTCACGCTACCAACGTCAATTACCAGTGTATCATCACCAAAATTTTCATCATCAAGTATGTGTAAAATAATATCTATGGAGGCAATCACCGGGGTGGCCACAATAACCAGGTCTACATCTTGAACATGTATCGAATCGATAGTCCCATACACATCGATCACACCGTCATTCTTTGCCTCACCCAATACATCCTGGTTTCTGCCATACGCTGAAATCACCGTATCCGGTGACAATTCTTTAACCTTTCTGCATATAGACCCACCCAGCAGGCCAAGTCCTACAACTGCCATACTCCTGAGCATTAATAGATATCCCTGCCAAGGGCTTTGGCAATCATGCCCAGTTTTTCACGCAAATCAACCAGTTGATCGAAATCAATAGTCTGTTGCCCATCAGAAAACGCATCTTCAGGATTTGGGTGCGCTTCAACCATTATTCCATCAGCCCCTGCAGCCACGTAAGCCATTGCCGCAGCGGGCACATAATCCTTCAAACCAACTGCATGACTGGGATCGCATAACACGGGAAGATGGCTGAGTGATTTCAACACAGGTACAGCCCCTACATCAAGGGTGTTCCTGGTAATATCCTCAAAGGTTCGTATCCCCCTTGGACAAAGAATAACATCCTTATTACCATAAGAAAGTATATATTCCGCAGACATAAGAAATTCGTTTATTTTCGCGCTCATGCCCCTTTTCAGCATTACAGGTTTATTAATAGTACCCAGCTCTTTGAGAAGATTGAAATTCTGCATATTACGGGTTCCAACCTGCAATATATCCGCGTATTCTGCCACAAGTTCCACGTCCCTCGGATCCATAACTTCGGTTACGATTGGAAGACCTGTTTCCTGCCTGGCGGCGGCCAGGTATTTCAAGCCATCTGCCCCATATCCCTGAAACGTATATGGCGATGACCTGGGCTTGTATGCACCGGCCCTGAATAGTACGGCGCCCGCCTTTTTAGCCATTATGGCGTGCTCGATTACTTCTTTCTCCCCTTCGACGGCACAGGGGCCAGCCACCAGCACAATATTTTTCCCGCCTATTTCCACGTCACCAACACGCACTACGGTTATATCTGGATGTGTCTCCTTACTCGCCAGTTTGTAAGGCCGCATTATAGCTTTTACCGACTCGACACCCGATATAGCTTCCAATGGCTGTTCTCGAATAATATCCTCATCACCGATAACGGTAATAATTGTGCGGTATTGACCGGTTGAGACGTGGGGCTGCATATCAAGAGATTTAATCTTCTCGACTATATGTTGAATTTCATCCTCTGTTACCTGCGGTTTAAGAACAATAATCATGGATACTCCACTCCTTGTATCTTGGTATTATATTGTTATTATCTTGTTATCGTCACTATTCTTTATGGGAATGCGGCCCTTCTAAAATCAAGTAAAAAACGATCTATGCGGGTGTATGAGGTACCACCTGATAAGAGCCCAGTATCTTGAGAAAAATTGTCTCTTCTTTCATTTTTTCAAGTGTGTCCCTGATCAGGTCTTCATCACGGTGCCCTATAAAATCAATGAAGAAATTATATTCCCACATTTTCTTCTTATCCGGACGTGATTCTATTTTTGTCATATTAATACCAGAATCGGCAAATGGACGAAGAAGATTATACAGTGCACCGGGACGATCTTTTAAGGCACAGACAATTGATGTCTTATCATTACCCGTGACAGGATTCTCCTTTTTACCCAGTACAAGAAAACGGGTATAATTCTGCCTTGAATCTTCAATACCACTTACAAGCACATTCAGGTTATACAGCCTTGATGCGAGGTTTGAAGCAATCGCTGCCGAGAACTTGTCCCAGGCGGCTGTCTCAGCAGCCATGGCGGTTGAACTCACCGAGTTTAACTCGGCATTCGGCAGGTTTGCCCTCAGCCAGGCTTTACATTGACCAAGTGGCTGCGGGTGTGAATAGATCTTTTTCACCTGGCTAATGTCATTGCACAGGGAGACCAGGCTATATGTTATTCGCAAAAACTTTTCACTTACTATCTGAAGATCAGTTTCCATAAATTCGTCAAGTGTATATGTAACAGCTCCCTCAGTACTATTCTCAATTGGGACAACCCCAAAACGGGCCCTGCCTGACTCCACCACGTTAAACACGTCAGAGATGGTCTTCTGTGGAAGGCCTTCTACCTGTTCACCAAATATTTCAAGTAAGGCAATATGAGTAAATGTACCAACTGGTCCGAGATATGCCACCTTGAAGGGATCAGCCTGTAAATACGTACCGGTTATCAGCTCATTAAACACACGGATCAGGGTATCCTTGTCCATTGTGTCCGAACATTTGTCTTCAATATTCCGGATAATATTCATCCGCATTGAAAAAAGATCTTCTGTCCCCCCTTCGTCATCCCTGCTCTTTAATTCTTCAAGATATACCTCTTCCCATTCAGAAAGCATTTCGATGATTTTATTTTCAAGTTGTGTACGTTTACCACCCATTTTTATTCCTCGTCCCCGAAAGAAAATTCTTTAATTTCTGATAATTTGGGCAGATCAGATAGTTTGTTCAATCCGAAATATCTCAGGAATTCGTCAGTTGTACCATACGTGAGTGGTCTTCCGGGCAGTTCCTTTCTGCCAACAGGTTTTACCAGGTTTTTTTTCATGAGGTTTGCAACCATCATCCGTGACGACACGCCCCTCAACTCTTCAATCTCGGCCAGCATGATTGGCTGCCGATATGCTATAATCGACAAAGTTTCCAGCATCCCCCTGGATAACGTGTCGGTTTTCTTAAAACCCATAACCCTGCGAATCGGCTCGGCATACTTTTTGCTGGTTATAAACTGAAAACCGTTTGATATCTCTGCAAGCTTAATTCCCCCATCCCGTTCTTCGTATTCGTCAACCAGTGAATCAATTAAAATTTTAGTCTGCGTCGGATCAATACCTAACTCCCTGGTAAAGAATGTGATGGGCAATGGCTCATTTGAAAGAAATAATATAGCCTCAAAGATACCTTTCAGCCTGTCCTCTTCAGATTCCTGTTCTCCCTGATCGGCCTGATGGTCAACCACGTCATCATGAGATAATTCTTCATCATATACATTTTCCACAGGGGAATGACCTTCTTCTGATCTTCCCTGAATATCTCTTTTCTGATCATCCATTTTCTTTATTGAAAAATCCTCTTCACGCTAGCTTCGCAGAATGCTTTTACGAAATACATATACACTATTTCTCTTCATTGATAAATCGCCTGAAAACCCGGATATCCCCGAATGTTCGATGCTGCATAAGCTTGATAAGGCCGGTCTTGGCCATTTCCAGTATTGCCAGAAATGAGGCAACAATTTCCGCCCTGCCAGGCTTTTCTGAAAAGATCTCGGAAAAGTGTATCTGATCACGATCATGCAGTTTATCAGTAATGAACCGTATCTTGTCGCTAACCAGTATTTCGTCAAATACTATTTCCCTGTCCTCTACTGTCTCCTGTGAATCCAATACTTTTACAAAGGCGTTCAGAAGATCAAACAGGCTTACTTCCACAAGTACAGGATCATCTTCATTATCAACCTGTGGATAATTGACCCTTGAATATGAATCAGATTGTATCTCAAACATATCCCAAAGGGTTTTTGAGGCCTGCTGGTACTTTTTGTACTCCAGCAGTTTTTGTACCAGCTCGGGGGGAAGTGGAGGTACGAAATATTCATCATCTATTTCCGCTCCAGGAAGCAACACACGTGATTTATAATATATCAATTCACTTGCCATAACAATAAAATCCATGGCAATATTGACATTTAACTGTTCCATTAGCTTCAAATACTGAAGGTACTGTTCTGTTATTTCGGCAAGGGAAATTTCGGTAATGTCAATTTTTGCTTTTTTAATCAGTGACCACAGAAGGTCAAGGGGACCTTCAAAATTTTCGATGTGTATTATATATTTCTGATCAGTGACGCCCTGTTCAGTATTTCCATTTACTGCCATATCATTACAGACCGGTTACCATATATTATCTATTACACGAGCCACACGGGGTTGACCTGGTTCAAACCATCACTTACAGGCGTCGGAAATGACGCCTGTTATTATGAACATATTGTGCTGAACCTGCAGAATTGTTACCTGCGATATTATTATTTCAACTTAGTGCCTTTTCGGCAGCTTTTTGCAGCCTTTCAGGTGGGAATGGCTTAACGACAAAATCTTTAACACCGATCTTGATAGCCTTTGTTAAAAGATTTTCCTGTCCCAGGGCAGTCACCATTATAATGCGGGCCTGCGGATCAGTGTTAAGTATTTCTTCAGCTGCTTCAATACCATCCTTCTCTCGCATGGTAATATCCATTGTAACAAGATCAGGTTTTAACTTCTTGTAGAGTTCAACGGCTTCCATACCGTTTTCTGCTTCACCTATAACTTCATGTCCCTTGGGGACCAGGGCATCCTTCACAAGAGTCCGCATGAATTTTGCATCATCGACGACTAAGATTTTTGCCATTACAATACTCCAGAGTGGTAAAAATATCTATGTACCATGTGTTATAATGCCATCATGAAACATATTACTGCTTTGCATGAATCACTTCAACAAAAATTTTATTCCCATTCGTTTTTTTATACATAATCAGCACTACAGGTTATCAACAATTCGCTGTGCAATCTCTGATAATGATACGATTTCCCGAATGCCACCAATTTCTACAGCCACCCGGTTCATTCCATAAACCACGGATGTCTCTTCGTTCTGGGCCAGTGTATATCCACCGGTTTTGTGAATTTTTAAAATACCCTGAGAACCATCTTTTCCCATCCCGGTCATAATCACACCAAGAGAATCCGCTTTAGATGTCTCTGCTATAGAGTTAAAAAGAACATCAATAGATGGCCGATGACCCGAAACCTTTTCTCCTTCAGAAATACGGATAATGCTTTTATTCTTCTTCTTTTCAACGATCATATGTTTATCTCCGGGAGCGATATAAGCCCAGCCCGGCCACAATTCATCACTATCAACAGCTTCCTTTATATTCATCAAACAGGTATTATTAAGTCTCTCCGCAAAAGCACTGGTAAACCCGGCGGGCATATGCTGCACAACCAGTATGGGGGTTGGTACATCTTTTGGAAGGTTTTGAAACACCTTTAAAAGTGCCGATGGGCCTCCTGTTGACGTTCCAATTCCAATGACCTTCGAACTTTCACGCTTTTTCAGAGCAACAGGTCCGGCTCTTGTTTCTTCAACCGGTTCAAAAATCGTTGTTTCAGTAGGCCGATTTTCGTAATCTTCCTCTTTGACATGAAACTTTATATCAGATCTGTATACCGCCTTGATCTTTGAAATAAGCAATTCGGCGATATCTTCAACCGATAATGACAGAACAGACGATGGCTTGGGGATAAAATCCACCGCCCCGTATTCAAGTGCCTTGAAAGTGGCATCCGCTCCATGCTGGGTAAGCACGCTCATCATGATGACGGGTTTTGGATTTGTCCGTATAATCTCCTGCAATGCCTGAAGCCCGTCAAGAACGGGCATCTCAATATCCAGGGTAATCACATCAGGATTTAGCGTCTGATTCTTAAAGATGGCAGATTTTCCATTATTGGCTGTACCAACAACCTCCATCATCGGATCACTTTCGAGGATATCTGTGATGATTTTTCTTACGAGTGCTGAATCATCAACAACCAGTACTTTTATTTTTTCTGCCATTAATCCCGCAATTGCTGTACTATTTTTTTCAATGACTCAGTTTGAGGTAATACAAGAAGTTTTCCTATAACTTTATCATCCTGATGGAAAAATTCCGTATCCATAACCAGGGCATATTCATTATCAACATTATGAAATGCCAGGATAGAATCCAGAATAGACTGCATATAATCATGCACGATAGTAGGAACTGTTGGTTTAATTGCAATCTCAATTTTCTCCGAGAAGGCATTAACTACTGCCGATCCGACTATATTTGTAATCTCCATGAGGGCCGATTCACCGTCTTCTGTTAATTCATGCGTTTCACCCTGTGACAGGCCAAAAAGCAGGTCTACCAGTTCAAAACCTGTATCCTCTTTAAAGCTGAACAGAATGGTTCCCTGAATATCACCCACCAGCGGCATATATACACCGATATACACACTATCAATATCACCAACCTCTTCTGGTATTTCTTCTACTGGAAGAAGCGACACATCCGGTATAGATAGATCAACCCTCTTATTGATTATTCTTGATAATGAATCAGCAGCATCCGTTATCCCCACATTCGCCAGAATCTGTATACGGCTGAGATCATTATCATCGATATCAAGTTTCTGACGTATATAATCCTTCTCATCGGCTCCTTCAAGGGTAGACTTCACGTTGTCCTGCAATTCCTGTCTGAAATTTGTCAACGCGTCCTTCACACGCTGCTCAATATCACTGTCTTCTTCATCTGTTTCTTCTTCGGTCTTACCTGCTGCGTCCTCTTCTTCATGCACATCTTCTGATTTAACAGGTCTTTCATAGTCATCCGGTTCAGATATTCTGCTTTCTCCGGGCTCTGGCATGGATTGCGGCTCTTCTTCCATCTCAGGCACGGCCTCAGGTTCTTGTTTCTCTTCTTTCGTGAAAACGATATCTTCCCTGACCGGTTCAGGTGTTACCGGTGCGCTGGCTTTGATATCTGAAGGAGAAATTTTTCTGTCATCATCAGGTGGTGGAGGAATTACGTCTTTTTCAGGGCCAGTCTCTTCATATTTTGGAGGAGCACTTTCTTCAGTTGTCAATTTCACAGTATCCACTTCAGGCACTAGTTCTTCATATTCACTTTCCTGGTTTTCCAGGATTTTCTGTTTTTCTTCCCATGAAAGGGACTCCTGCTGAGATATAACCTTGTTTATCATGGAAGAAATATCAAGGATAAGACAGATACTGCCATCACCGAGAATTGAGGCACCGGCAAGTCCCGGCACTGTCTTGTAATTCTGCTCCAGTGATTTGATAACAATTTCCTGTTTTCCTTCCAGGTAATCAACTATCAATCCGATCTTCCTGTTCCCATACCCCACAACAACAACAGGTGTTTTTTCCCCTTTTTTAATGCTGGTTTTGCTGTTTACAAACCTGTTGAGACGAAGCAGCGAAAGAATCTCACTTCTGAGATTGATAACCTCGTGTCCCTCAATGGTTGTTATTTCTTCGGGTACAATCTTTATTGTCTCTATTACATCAGAAAGTGGAATAGCATACATTTCTTTCTGCACCCGCACCATGATAGCAGGTATAATTGCCAGGGTAAGGGGAAATGACATGATGAACCTGGTTCCCATACCCGGCTCAGTTTCAATGCTGACATTACCGTTCAGTTCATTAACAGTCTCACGAACCACGTTCATACCCACACCACGGCCTGATATATCAGTAACTACTGCTGATGTGGAAAAACCGGGGTTGAATATAAAATTATATACATCCTCCCGGTCCATGTTCGCTACCATGTCCGGGGTAGCCAGTCCCATTCCAATGGCTTTTTTCTTGATCTGGTTCACATCAAGCCCACGCCCATCATCACTAACCTCAACGAATATCTGGTTGCCTCCCTGGTAGGCGTTCAGGGTAATAACCGCCAGCTCTTTTTTCTTTAACTGCCTTCTTTCTTCTTCTGTTTCAATACCATGATCAATCGCATTTCTGATAAGATGCATCATGGGTTCGCCTATAACATCAATAACCTTTTTATCTAATTCGGTTTCTTCACCCTTTATTTCAAGTATCACTTTTTTATCAAATTCTTTTGCAAGGTCCCGCACAAGCCTGTTAAACCTGGTAAAGACCTGGCCGATTGGCACCATCCTGGTTTTCATGATACCGCTTTGCAGGTCTTTTGCGATACGGGACATCTGCTCCATGCGGCTCTTGAATTCACTGGTAATAGATTTGTCCAGCTCGATTCTTCTCATTTCCTCGAAAAGCTTGTAAAACCCTGAATTGGCGATTACAAGTTCACCCACGTTATTAAGAAGCTGGTCAAGTTTATCAACCGAGACCTTCACAGTTTTCAAAACCGGTGCCCGCCTGTCCGCGCGGTGCTCCACCTCTTCCTTCTCCTCATCTTCAGGGTGTATTTCTTCATCGACTGGCTCAAGGTCTACTGTAGCGGGAGACTGCAATGACTCTTCCGCGGCCGGCATATACTCTTCATCATCAAGAATTGTCTCGTTTTGAGAGAATTTTAATGCTACCTTGTTTTCTTTTTGAACCAACTCAATACGGCGCATATCGATCCGTGATATCTGGTCGATATCACATGCTTTTCGCACTTCATCGGCGGATTCTTTTGTCAGCAGAACAAGCTGCAGCATGTTATTAAAACCCGGTTCTGTTACAGTATCAATATCCGGATACATTTTAACAATACTTCCAACACGTTCCAGGTTGGTAAGAATCAACTGTGCCTTTAACGATTTCATGGGGGCATCAGGATCAATAAATACGGTTACCTCGGAGCATGACAATCCACGCTGCAACCCTTCCTTTATCTGCTTCCCGTCCGCAGGGGAAAGGGGAATCTTGCCTGGTTCTGCCTGTTCTCCCCTGTCAACAGAAGGGGGAACCGCAGTAGCGGAAACCTCGCCATTTGACATGGCGGCAATTTTATCGATAATATCGGTCAAGTCCCCCGATGGAGGATTACCTGAAGCCACTTCGCCGATCACTTCACTGATGACATCAAAACACTGAAACAGGAGATCAACGATTTCGGGGGTCACGTTCATGGTTTTATCACGAATACCCTGAAGCAGGTTTTCCATTTTATGGGCAAGATCGCTCAAGTCGCTCAACCCCACAAACGCTGCTGAGCTTTTCAGTGAATGTGCCGCCCGGAAGATATTATTGATTACCTCCTGGTCAGTTCCACCTTTCTCAAGGGCAAGTAAATTCTGGTTAAGCTCCTGCAATTGTTCATCGGCTTCTTCAAGAAAAATGTCCTGATATTCCCCAAGTGAAAAGGCCATTCTTTTTCTCCAGCATTAATTAAAAATAACGACACTCTTATATGACTTCGTTTTCTTCTTCAAAAGAGAAAAGTATATTTTCAAGGTTAAGTATTATTATCAACCTGTCGGTTAATCTGCCAATTCCCAGGAGATAATCTTCAGAGACCCCTTCTATCAGCTCTGAAGGGGGATCAATATTCGTTTCAGGGATCCGTACAACCTGGTATACGTTATCAACCAGCAGTCCAACCTGTTTGCCTGCGGTTTCAATAACAATTATCCTGCTGAGTTCGGTGTAATCAGCATTTTCAAAACCGAACCGTATTCTCATGTTGATAACAGGTATAACATTGCCCCTGAGGTTTATAACGCCAATTATGTAATCCGGGGTATTGGGCAGCCTGGTTATATCCGGTATTCTAAGAATTTCATGAACAGACAGGATATCCACACCATATTCCAGTTCTTCCAGAAGAAAGCTCACAAGCTGTATAACATTTCCTTCTATAACACTTTCTTCTTTATCTTCCAGAACTTCAGCGTTATCCTGTACGCCTTCCTGGTTTCTGATAAGTTCATTCAAGTTCATATTCAGTCACCTGCTGCCGGATGTTTTAAATACCATACTTCACATTATTGCATAATAACAGTATACTACAATGCATTTACAAATATAAAAGAAAATTGCGAATATGGTGCCAAATTATTAAGTACTTTAAAAGTATATATTCAGCTTTTCAAGCATTTTTTCTATCCATTATAAAAGGCGACCATGGTTTGTCGCCTTTTATTTATATCGGATATATGTAACTTAATCTACAGCTTTCGTTTTACCGATATAACCCGTCCGTTATCAAGCCCCACATAAACCTGCTTATCCGAAACCAGGGCTGATGTGCCGATATTTGAACCAGTATCATGCTTCCATGCCACCTCACCCGCGCTATTGAGCATAAATATTGAATGACCGGCTGACACAAACAGGGAATTTCCCCGAACGGTAATATCGTGACGAATAGGCTGGTCAAGATCAGAAACAAATATTTTTTTCCCTTTGGCTTTCCCCAGTGCCACAATGGTGCCATCCAGGCTTGCCATCACAACTTTTTTTCCGGATATGAAAGGGTTCACAATATATGTTCCGTCATATTTATCCTCCCATTTCACTTTACCGTTCTTGCTGGACAATGCCTTCACCGTTCCATAATAACTGACAGCCACCACGATGTCACCGCCAAAAGCGATTTTAAAACGCTCACCGATTTTTTCAGTCCATGCCGGTGTACCTTTATCCGCGTTGATGGTATGTAATACACCGTCCTGGGCGGCACAGAAAAGCAGTCCGCCAGCCAGAACCGGGGATTCCATTACACCTGCCGATAAATCTCTTGTCCACCTCGTTTTTCCTCTTTTTGAGAAGGCATATACCGTACCCCTGCTGCTTGCCACATATACCGTAGCCGGGGTCACAACCGGTGCGGCGTCGTTTATTACGGCACCGTTAAGTTTTTTTCTCCATGCTGTTTTACCGTTTTTCGCGTTCAACATGTAAAAATATTCATCGGCAGTACCAAAATAGAGGTTCTGCCCGTCAGCAATAAATCCGGATGACACAACCGTGGGAATTGTGCGTTTCCACAGTGTCTTCGCGGTAGTACGTGAAACTGCCCTGACGGTTCGGTCACGGGATGAGAGATACATAACCTCATTATGATAGACGATGTTTTCTGCAGGTGAATCCAGCTTTAATGACCATTCACGTCTTATAACCTGAAGACGCAGGTTCCTGTTAAGGGACTGCCCCTCCTTTACATTAATGCTGGTATTCATATCCTGGTATCCAGGCGCTTGTACATTAAGAACATACCTTCCTGGTTCCAGTGAAGTGGAAACCGACCCGCTTCCCAGGAGCTCTCCATCGAGGTACACCCTGGCATTTTGCGGATTAACCTTTATCCGCACATCAGACCTGGACATGCCCAGTGCTATGTTTTGTTCAACCGGCTCTGCCCCGATATTAATTTTTTTGCTGACCGGATCATACCCTTCCTTTGATACCTGTATGGTATATGTTCCCGGCAAAACCATTACACTGGCATCGCCCTGTCCTATGGTTTCGTTATTGATGGATACCGTCGCGTCAGCAGGTTCAACTTTTATGCGCAAAGAAGTTTTCTCTTTCTCAGCTTTTACTTCTTTGACTTCAACTTTTTTAATATCGTCAAACTCTTTCTTCAAAGCCATATCTGCAGCCACTGCTTTTTTTACCGGAACAGCTTTCACAGGCATCACTTTTACCATTTCAACTTGTTCTTCAACAGCCTTTTGTGGTACTTTTACTTCTTCGCTTGCAGTATCCTTTTGCGTTGAAGAAAGCTCTTTGGGTTTTTCCAGCTCTTTAACAATCTTTTCAACTTTAACATTTGTCTCATCAACTGTTTTAGCGTCCACTTCAGCCGATGAATTTCTGCTTACCGTAACAGAATTTTCTTCAACCTTCTGTTCAAGTTGTTTTATAACCGCTTCGTCCTTAACCGGTGAAGATTCTATTTGTTCCAGCGCCTTTATACGCCTGCCCACCTTGACCTTACCCTCAAGAACGGATATTCGGGTATCCCTGGTCTTTGACGCTTCCACCACGAACTGGGTTCCCCGCACACCGGCAACAGCGGTAGGTGTTTTGATCTGAAATTCTTCACCTTTCATTAGTTTTTTAGGTTTAACCAAGAGCTTCCCCACTGTCAGTTCAAGGGAATTCTTTTCAAGGCCGGTTACTTCCCCCTTGAACAGGGTTGCAAGTATCAGCTCGCTGTTTTCCTTGACCCTTACCACGCTTTCACCGATCTGTACATCAGCTGCTGATCTGTCACCGGTTTTAAGCCTTTGGGTTTCAAGCAGCTGTATACCCGGCTCCGCGGAATTCCACTCCCCATTGTCCATGTAGGTAACATCACCCAGGAGAAAGGTAATCAACGCTGTATTCCTGTTTTTAGCTTCTTCTTTTGAACAGGATACTATGGCGATTAGTCCTGATATAAGTAATATACTGATAATTTTTCGTTTCATAATAGGTCTCCCGTCTTATAAGTATCACTGACTATACCAATGTAAGGAAGAAAAAGGGAAAAACAAATTTACTTTCTAACCCTGAGAACCCCTTTTTGTATGGTTCCGATATACATATACTTATTGCCTATGGCAAGGTTTGAACTGGCAGGAGAAGGCAATACGTATGACCACTGTACTTTCCCGTTACCGGTTGACAACCTGTAGAGAACCGTATCGGCAACAACAACAACATCATCTCCATCCAGAACAGGTTTATGTTCAACCCTGTTGCCCAGCTCATTCTTCCAGAGCAACTCTCCCGAACCAGAAAGCTTGTACATTACTCCATCTGTATCGCACACATAGTATGAACTTCCATCTGAAATGATATCCAGAAGGATATGGTTTCCGGTATTGTAGGTCCATACAATCTCATCATCCAGGTAATTGTATTTCATGACAGTCCCATCATAACCGGCGATAACAATCTCTGATTTTTTCGTGGCAAGAACCGCGCCAAAAACCCTTCCCACTTCTTTTTTCACTACTATGATTTTCAGTGTAACATCTATACCATAGAAAATTCCTTCCTGTGATACCACAAACAGCATATGCCCGCTCTTCACCGGTGTTGAATATATGCCGCCATCCATATCAAGCTGCCAGTTTTTAACACCATTCAGGGAAATATCATACACCCTGCCCCTGGTTGTGGCTGCAAACACATGTTCACCACTGACAACCGGCACTACTCCCGGATAGATAACACCTTCCAGCTGCACACTCCAACCTATGGACCCGCTGGAAAGCTGAATCGCATGCAGGTATTCATCAGCTGTACCAACAATCATCATATTTTCTGCGATTACAGGGGTTGATGTGGCCCTGGTTGCGAATTTTTTCTGCCATAGCACACGATCTCCCGAGATCCTGCTGACAGTACCATCATCACTGATGGCGATGGTATCGCTGCTGCCGGGAACCGGCAAAAAATGGTTTGCCGTGGTTTTTATTCTCCACTGTTGAAAGGGATGCTGGCTGACAACCTGTTGTTTCAGTGGTACTTCCCTGGTTATATTTTCAGATACAACGGGCACATCAAAAGACGTATCCCTGTAACCGGGGGCTGTAACCCGCACATTATATGTTCCCGGGGACACGGTCATGGATACACGCCCCTGTCCCCGAAATGTATTATTAATATATATCCTGCTGTATTCGGGATCAGTAGTGATGGTAAGCACCCTCCTGGTAATGGGTTGCGTTACGGTAATTTTTTCGTCGTTGAAAACGGAAAGCTCTTCAAATTCATCACGGGCAGCAGCTTTTTCAGGAATTAATGTGAATACACTTTTATGATTATCAACGGGTTTGCCTTCGGAAACCAATCGTCCAATCTTCTCAACTTTTTCTGGATCAACCCTGCATATCTGTCCATCAGCGATGTTTACCGCTTCGGCCTGAACGGGGCTGTTGTTTTCACCGGTTTTTGGAGCAACCCTGACCCTTCCCTCCAGAACCTTCACGGTTACATTCTTTTTTGAATCAACAGCTACAGAGAAGGTAGTACCCCGAACCCCGGCAACCGACGTTGGAGTTTGTATATACGCGCTGTCTCCCCTTGCCAGTTTCTTAATTGAAAGCAATACCCTTCCACGCTCCATGTTACCATTCACATCCAGGTGTCCCTTCCCGTTCACATGCAAACCGTTTAAATGAATTCTTGACCCTTCCCTGATTCTCATGCGTAAACGGCCTGATATTTCAAGGTCAACCATGGAATTAGAGCCGGTAATCACAATGTCACCTGGATGAGCAACTATCCCCGGTGTCAACTGTCGTGTTGTGCCGTCACGTTGAAGTGTTGCCTCTCCGGCCACAAAAGTGCACATAGCCCTTCCGGGAGATGTGCCGGGTATATCATTACGTAGACCCGTTAAAAGGAAAATGGCACCTGCCACTATCATCACAACTGCCGCTGCAACAATCCCTGGCAGGTAACCTGGTTTGCCGGATGATGAGGCGGCCTGGCTGCGGGCCTTTTTCTTAATTTCCTCACGCATGGCAACGGTATCTATTTCGGGAACAGTTTTATTCCATGTATCAATAAGAGAGATCAATTTATCTGAATCGATATTTCCATGTCGCTGCCTGGTTTCAGGCTGCTGGATTATCTGTTTTATTTCTTCGTATACGTTCATTTTCATTTTTACTGTTGTGTAATATGTCCCATCAGGTTTTATATTACATCCCTGTCTTTCAGGTAATCTATAATCAGATCAATGGACTTTTGCATCCGCCACTTGGCGGTTCTTTCAGAAATATCCAGTATTCTGGCAATGTCCGCGTATGGTGTTCCTTCTCTAAAGCGTAGAAGAAATACTGTCCTGAATTTCTCCTTCAGCGAATCAACCGCTTCTGAAAAAGACAACATATCATCATTCCTCAGGATACGTTCTTCCGGAGACTCCTCGTCCTGGGATAATTCAACACGTTTCTTTTCTTTCTCTGTGAGAAGAATATTCTTATGACGTGTTTTCAGAAAATTCTTGGCACAGTTAATAGCAATGCGGTATATCCATGACGAGAATGCCCTGTCCACCTTAAAGGAATCGATATGCATATACACCCGGATAAACACGTCATGCAGCACATCAACAGCGTCATCCTGATCGTGGGTGTACCCGTAGATCATTTTCCACAGCCTGTCAGCATACCGCGTGTAAAGAACATCGAAGGCCTCTTCACTACCGGACTTAAATTCAACAACCAGTTGTTCATCGGTCAAAGTATTGTATTCAGCAGACATGCTCTTTAGATTTACTACTATAGTTTTTGGAGAAAAGTGAAAAAAAAGAGGACTGTTGTACCAGCTTATCGATCAGAAATCGAATGAATATTTGAAAATATATCACCAATGAGCCCCTCGTCCAGCATAGATATGAGCGCCCTGGTTTTTTGTTCCAGTTCGCCTGTAATACCAACTTCCATATCTTTCAACTGAAAATATTCATCCGCAATATTAAGGGCGGTTAAAATTGCCACCTGTACCAGGTTTCCATTGGAAATATTCCTGTTCACATCCTCCATCTTGCTGTTCACATACTCAGCAATTTGGAGAATGTACTCAGGAGACGCGTCACCCTGAATGGTATAGGTGTGACCATAGATGTTTACTTTTACCTTATTTTCTTCCATGGTGCATTCCATCAGCCTATCCATTTAAATAGTTTATTATACTACACACAATTTATGTTTCATCGTCTTCGATAATGAGGAAATCTTCATCATCACTGGTAACTGCTGCTGAAGAATCTCTTTCCTTTTCACCTTCATCAACAATCACGGTATCTTCATCCATGTCATCAATAACGATTTCATCTTCATCATCATCCAGTAATATTATTTCGTCTTCCTCTTCAGGTGTGGTATCCACCATTACACCTTCATCTGCAGATGAACCGGTATCATCATCAATGATAATAATTTCGTCATCATCTTCTTCAACAGATCCTGAAGGCTCTTCTGACGGCACAGATTCCATAACCGGTTCTTCCGGAACGGTTTCAGATGGTATTTCTGTTTCCGGTTCAGCAGGTGGAGGAGACACTGGAGCGGACGCGCGCTCTGCACCCATGCTTGCTGCCGTTGCCCTGTAATCCGCAGAATCATCAGACTGGAGAACATCAAGCTTACCAAGCAATTGAAGCATTTTCTTCTCAAGTTCATCTTCTTTTGATTTCAGTGACGCCAGTTCCGCGGAGACCTGCTCGAGTTCCTTCTGTATCCGTGCCACTTCCTGCTCTTTCTCTTCAAGACTTAATCGCGCTTCTTCAGTCTCAACTTTCAGAGATTCGTTATCTGTTTCAAGTTTCGCGTTCTCACTTCGAAGGTCACCGATAAGCTGTAACGCCTTTATTATCCTGCCCTCAAGCTCTTCCAGTTGTTGCATTGTTATCATATTATAGTACCTCCGCAAATTGTGACTCTGCTCTTGCCACTGCCGATTTCCCTTTCAATATTGCTGCTGCAGTATTTGCAGCCATGGGACATATTCTTAACCATGGTACAATATTCGGCACAATCGCACTTCGCATTAACAAGAAAATCAACATCATATCATCAAGTCAGAGCATCAATAAGTCATTCCTTAAAGTAATAGTAAAATCAGTGTGATGTAAAATCAAGATTTATTTTTATATAAACCGAAAAAGCGTCTCACCGCTGAAGATTACCGCTAAGGCGCGAAGGGCGGTAGAGTTCGCAAAGGGTAAAGTGGTGACGGGTTGCTGTAACAGAATGGATTCCCTCCTTTGCGGGGATGATCAGTTCACTTCTCACTTCTCACTACTCACTAATCATCCGTATGATATTATAAACTTTTTTGGATTGCTAATAATAATTAATATTCATATAATATATTTTGATGGTTTTTCCCAACATTCCG